>NZ_JBJGZY010000014.1:0-103026 GCF_054050755.1 Modestobacter sp. SYSU DS0511 | reverse complement strand
CCCCCCCCCCCCCCCCCCCCCCCCCCCCCCCCCCCCCCCCCCCCCCCCCCCCCCCCCCCCCCCCCCCCCCCCCCCCCCCCCCCCCCCCCCCCCCCCCCCCCCCCCCCCCCCCCCCCCCCCCCCCCGGGACTCCACCAGCACCCGCCGGAGCAGGCCCCGGAGACCGGCCGGCTGCAGCTGGGCGGCTACCCGCCCCGGGTGCCGGGCGCGATCCGCCGTCCCGACGTGGCCCCGGGCGACCGCCGCACCGACGGGCCGGACGAGGACGGCGACCCGCGGAGCCGGTCGTGAGCGGGCCGGACCGGTCCGGCCCGGCGTGGACACCCGGGCGGCGGATGGGCATCGACGTCGGGACCGTCCGCGTCGGCGTCGCCCTCTCCGACGCCACCGGCACCCTCGCCAGCCCGCTGGAGACCGTGCGGCGGACCAAGGACCGACGGGATCTGGACCACCTGGCCGGGCTAGTTGTGACACACGAGGTGGTCGAGGTGGTTGTGGGATTGCCCAAACACCTGTCGGGTGCGTCGGGCTCCTCGGCAAGAGATGCCAGCGCCTACGCTCGGGATCTGGCCAGCCGCATCGGGGACGTCCCGGTGCACCTCGTCGACGAAAGGCTCTCCACCGTGACCGCCGCCACCCACCTGCGCACCGGGGGCATCGACAGCCGCCGGCAGCGGTCGGTGATCGACCAGGCTGCCGCGGTCGTGATCCTGCAGAGCCACCTCGACGGTAGACCTCGCTCTGGCCCCGACTCCGGGAGGCCCACCTCGTGACCGACCCGACCCCGCCGCGTCCGCGCGGCAGACACTCCGAGCTCGACGCGGTCGAGGGCGCCGGGCGCCCCGCAGCCGAACTGCTCGCCGCCTGGGGCGCCACCACGACGCAGCTCTCCGAGGACGCCGGCGAGGCCCGAGGTGACGGGGCCCGGGGTGACCTGCCCGGCGCCGGCCGCCCCGGGCGCCGCCACGTGGCCGAGTCCGACACCGGTGCCCTGCCCGGCTCGCGGGTGCTGCGCGGTGGCGCGGCAGCGGCCGCGGCCCCGGCCGGCTGGGCCCGCGGCCCAGGTCCGGTGCCCGCGGCGCGGGTCGCGGCCGACGTCGCCCCGCGCACCACCGAGCTCGCCGTCCCGCCGTTGGCCCCGGGGCAGGTCCTCCCCGGCCGGGGGGTGCCCGCCGGGCGCAGGCCCGCCGACGACCTCCGGCCGCGGACGTCGACGTACGGCCCGGCCGCGCCCGCCGACGACCACGACGACCGGTTCGACGTGGGCGACACCGACCCGAGCTGGCGCGCCGGGCGCCGCCTGGTGCCGGACGTGCCGCCGCCGGCGGGCGGCCTCGGCGTCCTGGTGGGCAGCCGGACCACCGGTGCGGGCGTGGCGCCGGCCCTGAGCACCGGTGAGATCGCCACCGAGGTGCACCCGGTGGTCTGGGCCGACGACCGCGGCGCGGACGAGGTCGACGCCGACGACGACACCGCATGGACCCGGGACGACGTCGTCTGGGCGGAGCGCTCCTGGGCCGAGGACCGCCACCACGGCGATGAGCCGGACGTTCCGGACGCCCAGCCCGACGGCGAGTTCCACGGAGCCGAGCAGCAGGGCGCCGGTCACCAGCACCCCGACCACCACCGCTTCGACGACCACCTCGGTGCGGACCCCGGCCACCACCACGACGACGTCCCGCACGACCGGACCGGTGGTCTGGACGTCCTCGGTGCCGGCGGCGGGTCCGGTGGCGGGGGTCGCGGTCGGCGCGGCGGGTCCAGTGGCGGCCACGGTGGCGGGGCGTCCCGGAGCAGCCGGCGCCGGCCGGTCACGATCGTGCTGTCCCTGCTGGTGCTGGCCGGCCTCGTCGCGGGCATCGTGTTCGGCGGGCAGGCGCTGTGGCGCACGCTCAACCCGGTGTCGGAGGACTACACCGGTCAGGGCACCGGCTCGGTCGAGGTCCGCGTCAACGAGGGCGACTCGCTGCGGGCCATCGCCCGTTCGCTGGTGTCCGCCGACGTCATCGCCTCCACCGGACCGTTCCTGGAGGCAGCCGAGGCGAACGACTCGGCCACCGGCATCCAGCCCGGCGTCTACGAGATGCGCCAGCAGATGTCCGGCGCGTCCGCGCTGGACCTGATGCTGCACCCCGAGACCCGGATGGTCACCAAGGTGACCCTGCGGGAGGGCCTGACCGTCAGCCAGACGCTCAGCCGGCTGGCCGAGGCCACCGGCATCCCGCTGGCGGAGTGGGAGGCGGCGGCGGCCGACCCGGCAGCGCTCGGACTGCCCGCCTACGCCGGCGGCATGCTCGAGGGCTTCCTGTTCCCGGCCACCTACGACGTGACCCCCGACGACACCCCGGTCTCGGTGCTGTCGGCCATGATCGCCCGCGCCGACCAGGTGCTCACCCAGCTCGGCGTGCCGGTCGAGCAGCGGCTGGAGGTCGTCACCAAGGCCAGCATCGTGCAGGCCGAGGCGGGCAACGTCACCGACATGGGCATGGTGGCGCAGGTCGTGGAGAACCGGCTGCGCGACGGCATGGCGCTGCAGATGGACTCCACGGTGAACTACGCCAACGGCAAGGGCGGGATCACCACGACTCCGGAGGACCGGGCCAACCCCTCGCCGTACAACACCTACCTGCACCCCGGGCTGCCGCCGGGGGCGATCGGCAACCCGGGCGAGGACGCGATCAAGGCCGTGCTCGACCCGACGCCGGGGGAGTGGCGCTACTTCGTGGTGGTCGACCCGGACACCGGCGAGACCCGCTTCGCGGTGACCGGCCAGGAGCACCAGCAGAACGTCGTCCTGTTCCAGCAGTGGCTGCAGGACAACCCGGGCAACTGAGCGGCGGGCCGGGGGCGGGCGGGCGTGCCGCCGTCCTCGGCCGGCCGGTCAGCCACTCCCTCTCCCCGCTGCTGCACCGGGCGGCCTATGCCGCACTGGGGCTGCAGGGCTGGACCTACGACGCCCTCGACGTGGGCGCGGAGGACCTGCCGGTGCTGCTGGCCGGGCTGGGCCCCGAGTGGCGCGGCTTCTCGGTGACCATGCCGTGCAAGCAGGCGGCGGTCGAGGTCGCCGACGAGGTCGACCGGCTGCCCCGGTTGCTCAACGCGGCCAACACGCTGGTGCGCACCGACCGCGGCTGGCGAGCGGAGAACACCGACGTCCAGGGCGTCGGGATGGCGCTGCAGCTGGGCGGGGTCGAGCAGGTCGAGCACGCCGCGGTGCTGGGCGCCGGCGGGACCGCGGCTGCCGCGGTCACCGCGCTGGCGTCGCTCGGCGCCCGGCGGATCGACGTCGTCGTCCGCGAGCCGGCCCGCGCCGGCGACCTGCTGCGCGTGATCGACGAGCTGGGGCTCACCTCCGACGTCCAGCGCCTGGACCGCACCGGCGCGCTCACCGCGCCGGTCGTGGTGAGCACCGTGCCCGTCGCCGGGCAGCCGGCGGTGGCCGACCTGGCCTGGTGGCGCGGGCAGACCGTGCTCGACGTGCTCTACGCCGGCTGGCCCACCCCGCTGGCCCGGCGCGTGCAGGAGGCCGGGGGCGCCACCATCAGCGGCCTGGAGGTGCTGTTCTGGCAGGCCACCGCGCAGGTCGAGCTGATGACCGGGCTCCCGGCGCCGATCGCGGCGATGCGCGCCGCGCTGGACGCCTGACCCGGCGCCGGTGACCGTCGCGCTGACCGGTGCCGGCGCCGTGCTGGGTGCGCTGCTGGGGCCGTGGCTGGCGACGGTGACCGTGCGGCTGGCCCGCCGCGACGCCACCGCCCGGCCGACCCCCCGCCGTGTGCTGTGGACCTGCACGGCCGCCGCGGCCGCGCTGGCGGCGGCGCCCGCACTGGCCGCGGTGCGGCCGGCCGCAGTCGCGCTGGCGTGGTTCGGGGGCGCCGCCGTCGTCCTGGCCGGGGTCGACCTGGCCAGCCACCGGTTGCCGGACCGGGTCACCTTCCCGGCGGCGCTGGTCGTCACCGCCGCCCTGGCGGTGGACGGCGCGGTCACCGGCACCTGGCCGGCGGTGGGCCGGGCGGTGCTCGCCGCCGCGGTGGCCTGGGCGGTGCTCACCGGGGTCCGGCTGGTCGACCCCCGCTCGTTCGGCGGCGGGGACGTCAAGCTGCTCGGGCTGATCGGCCTGCTGCTGGGCTGGGCCGGGTGGGGCGTGCTGCTGACCGGGCTGTTCGCCGGGCTGCTGATCGGGGCGCTCGGGTCGCTGCTGCTGATCGCCACCGGCCGTGCGCGCTGGCGCACGGCGGTCCCGTTCGGCCCGCCGCTGCTGCTCGGCGGGTACGTCGCGCTCGCCCTTGCCGGGCCGCTGCCCGGTCCGTGAACGATCCCGTCGGGACGTGCTGGCAGAATCCCGGACATGTTGCGCTGGCTGACCGCCGGTGAGTCGCACGGCCAGCAGCTCACCGCCATCCTCGAAGGGCTCCCCGCCGGCGTGCGGGTGCAGACCACCGACCTCGACACCCAGCTCGCCCGCCGCCGCCTGGGCCACGGGCGCAGCGCGCGGATGAGCTTCGAGGAGGACGTCGTCACCCTCACCGGTGGCGTCCGGCACGGCGTCACCCAGGGCGGGCCGATCGCCGTCCAGATCGGCAACACCGAGTGGCCCAAGTGGTCCACCGTGATGTCCGCCGACCCGGTCGACCCCGAGGTCCTCGAGGGCCAGGCGCGCAACGCCCCGCTCACCCGGCCCCGGCCGGGCCACGCCGACCTGGCGGGGCTGCAGAAGTACGGCTTCGACGACGTGCGCCCCGTGCTGGAGCGGGCCAGCGCCCGCGAGACCGCGGCCCGGGTGGCGCTCGGCACGGTGGCCCGGCAGTTCCTGCAGCAGGTGCTCGGGGTGCAGGTGGTCAGCCACGTCGTCGGCATCGGCCCGGTCACCGTCCCCGACGGCGTCCTGCCCGGCCCGGAGGACAACCCGCGGATCGACCAGGACCCGGTGCGCTGCGCCGACCCGGACACCAGCGGCCTGATGGTCGCCGAGGTCGACGACGCCCGGAAGTCCGGCGACACGCTCGGCGGCGTCGTCGAGGTGGTCGTGCACGGCCTGCCGCCCGGCCTGGGCAGCCACGTGCACTGGGACCGCCGGCTGGACTCCCGGCTGGCCGGCGCCCTGATGGGCGTGCAGTCGGTGAAGGCCGTGGAGGTCGGCGACGGGCTGGAGACCGCCCGCCGCCGCGGCTCGGTCGCCCACGACGAGATCGAACTGGTGGACGGCGCGCTGCAGCGGCGCACCGACCGCGCCGGCGGCATCGAGGGCGGGATGACCAACGGCGAGGTGCTGCGCGTGCGCGCGGCCATGAAGCCGATCAGCACGGTGCCCCGCGCGCTGGACACCGTCGACGTCACCACCAAGGAGGCGGCGGTCGCGATCAACCAGCGCTCCGACGCCTGCGCCGTCCCGCGCGGCAGCGTGGTGATGGAGGCGATGGTCGCCCTGGTGCTGGCCGACGCGGTGCTGGAGAAGTTCGGCGGCGACTCGGTGCCCGAGACCCGCCGCAACGTCCAGGGCTACCTCGACGCGCTGCCGATCCGGTGACCGGCCCGCGGCTGGTGCTCGTCGGCCCGCCGGCGTCGGGCAAGACCACGGTGGGCACCGCGGTGGCCGACGCGCTCGGCCTGTCCTTCCGGGACACCGACGCCGACGTCGAGGCGCTGACCGGCAGCACCATCGCCGACCTGTTCGTGCAGCAGGGCGAGGCCTCCTTCCGGGCGCTGGAGGAGCAGGCGGTGGCCCGGGCGCTGGCCGAGCACCGCGGCGTGCTGGCGCTCGGCGGGGGCGCGGTGACCAGCGCCGCCAGCCGGGCCCTGCTCGTCGCCCACGGCCGGGCCGGCGGCGCGGTCGTCTGGCTCGACGTCGACGTCCCCACCGCAGCCCGCCGGGTGGGGTTGTCCCGGGACCGACCGCTGCTGGCGGTCAACCCACGCGCCATGCTGCGCACCATGCTCGAGGCCCGCGCTCCGCTCTACGCCGAGGTCGCCACCGCGACCGTGTCCACCAGCGACCGGGATGTCGACGCCGTCGTTGCCGACGTGCTGGCCAGCACCCAGGAGGTCCACCCGTGACCGCGCACCGGATCACCGTGGCCGGCGACCGCCCCTACGACGTCGTCATCGGCCCCGGCGTGCAGGCCGAGCTCGGGCTGCTGCTGGCCGGCACGCCCCGCGCGGTCGTGGTGCACAGCCGGGCGCTGGCCGCCGCGGCCGGCGCCGCGGTCGAGACGCTGCAGGAGGCCGGGGTCGCCGCCGAGGCGGTCGCGGTCCCCGACGGCGAGGCGGCCAAGACCGCCGAGGTCGCCGCCGGCGCGTGGGAGGAGTTCGGTCAGCTCGGGCTCACCCGGTCCGACGCCGTCGTCGGCGTGGGCGGCGGCGCGGTCACCGACCTGGCGGGGTTCCTCGCCGCCACCTGGCTGCGCGGGGTCCGGGTGGTCCAGGTGCCGACCAGCCTGCTGGGCATGGTCGACGCCGCGGTCGGTGGCAAGACCGGCATCAACACCCGGGCCGGCAAGAACCTGGTCGGCGCGTTCCACCCGCCGGCCGGCGTGCTCGCCGACACCGACGCCCTCGCCGGCCTGCCCGAGGCGGAGTTCCGCGCCGGCCTGGCCGAGGTGGTCAAGTGCGGCTTCATCGCCGACGGGCGGGTGCTGGAGCTGCTCGAGGCCGATCCCACCGGCCGGGCCGACACGGTGGAGCTGATCGCCCGGGCCGTGCAGGTGAAGGCCGATGCAGTGGGGGAGGACCTGTACGACACCGGCCGCCGTGAGTTCCTCAACTACGGGCACACCCTGGCCCACGCCATCGAGCGGGTGGAGGACTTCGGCTGGCGGCACGGCGAGGCGGTCGCCGTCGGCCTGGTGTTCGCCGCGGAGCTCGCCGGCCAGGCCGGGCTGCTGTCGGCCGGCGACGTCGCCCGGCACCGCGACCTGATCGCCGCCATGGGCCTGCCCACCACCTACCGCGGCGACTGGCAGCAGCTGCAGGCGGTGATGCGGGTGGACAAGAAGGCCCGGGGTGCCTCGCTGCGCTTCGTCGTCCTCGACGGCCTCGGCAAGCCGCGCATCCTGACCGACCCCGACCCGGCCTGGCTGGACGCCGCCTGGGCCGCCGTGAACGAGGAGTCAGCATGACGATCCAGGTGCTCAACGGGGCGAACCTCGGCCGGCTCGGCACCCGCGAGCCCGAGGTCTACGGGACGACGACGTACGCCGAGCTGGTGCAGCTGATCGAGGCGGCGGCCGCCGAGCTGGGGCTCGACGTCGTCGTGCGCCAGACCGACTCCGAGGCCGAGCTGCTCGGCTGGGTGCACGCGGCCACCGACGCCGGCGACCCGATCGTGGTCAACCCCGGCGGCTGGTCGCACACCTCCGTGGTGCTGCACGACGCCCTGGCCGCGGTCACCGCCCCCGTGGTCGAGGTGCACATCAGCAACATCCACCGACGCGAGGAGTTCCGGCACCACTCCTACGTCTCCCGCGTCGCCGACGGCGTGATCGCCGGGCTCGGCGTGCAGGGCTACGAGCTGGCGCTGCGGTACCTCGCAGCCCAGGGCGCGGGCAAGGGCGCGCGATGAGCCGGGACACCGCCCGTGAGGCCGGGCGGCGGGAGCGGTTGCGCGCCGTCGCCGCCGAGCAGGGCCTGGACGCCGTTCTGGTGACCAACCTGCTCAACGTGCGCTACCTGACCGGCTTCACCGGCTCCAACGGTGCGCTGCTGCTGCGCACCGATCCGTCGCCCGCCGAGCCCGACCTGCTCGGCACCGACGGCCGGTACACCACCCAGGCGCAGACCCAGGTGCCCGACGTCGAGCTCCTGGTCGACCGGGGCACCGTGACGGCGCTGGCCGCCCGGGCGGCGGGCCGGATCGGGTTCGAGTCGCACGTGATGACCGTCGACGGGCTGCGCTCGCTCGAGCGGGTGGTCGGCGACGCGGAGCTGATCAGCATCCGCCGCGCCGTCGAGGCGCTGCGCGCGGTCAAGGACGACGGCGAGATCGAGTCGCTGCGCCGGGCCTGCGCCGTCGCCGACCGGGCACTGGCCGAGCTGGCCACCGAGGGAGCGCTGCGGCCGGGCCGCACCGAGCTGGAGGTCGGCCGCGAGCTGGACGCGCGGATGCTCGCGCTCGGCGCGGAGTCGCCCAGCTTCGAGACGATCGTGGCCACCGGCGCCAACTCGGCCATCCCGCACCACCGGCCCGACGCCACCGTGCTGCGTGACGGCGACTTCCTGAAGCTCGACTTCGGCGCCACGGTCGACGGGTACCACTCGGACATGACCCGCACGTTCGTGCTGGGGTACGCCGCCGACTGGCAGCGTGAGGTGTACGAGCTGGTCACCGCGTCGCAGGCGGCCGGCCGGGCGGCCCTGGCGGTCGGTGCGGAGGTCGTCGCGGTCGACGCCGCGTCCCGCGACGTCATCGTCGCCGCCGGGCACGGCGACCACTTCACCCACGGCCTGGGGCACGGGGTGGGCCTGGAGATCCACGAGGCACCGGGGATCTCGGCGCTGGGCGCAGGTACCCTGGCCGCTGGCATGGCCGTCACCGTGGAGCCGGGCGTGTACCTGCCCGGGCACGGCGGTGTCCGGATCGAGGACACCCTCATCGTCACGGACGACGAGCCCGAGTTGTTGACCCTCACGAGCAAGGAACTGCTGGTTCTCTGAATGGCTACCACCAACGACCTCAAGAACGGCATCGTCCTCAACCTGGACGGCCAGCTCTGGACCGTCACCGACTTCCAGCACGTCAAGCCGGGCAAGGGTGGCGCCTTCGTGCGCACGACCCTGAAGAACGTGCTGTCGGGCAAGGTCGTCGACAAGACCTTCAACGCCGGCACCAAGGTCGAGACGGCGACCGTCGACAAGCGCTCGATGACCTACCTCTACAAGGAGGGCACCGACTTCGTCTTCATGGACGGTGACACCTTCGAGCAGATCTACGTCCCCGAGGCCACGGTCGGCAGCGGCGCGGACTACCTGCTGGACAACACCGAGGTCACCGTGGCCGTGCACGACGACACCCCGCTGTACGTCGAGCTCCCGGTGACCATGGAGCTCGTGGTGCAGCACACCGACCCGGGCCTGCAGGGCGACCGCTCGACCGGTGGCACGAAGCCGGCGACGCTGGAGACCGGTGCCGAGATCCAGGTGCCGCTGTTCATCAGCACCGGCGAGAAGCTGAAGGTCGACACCCGCGACGGCCGCTACCTCGGCCGGGTCAGCTGACCTCGTGGCCGCCCGTTCCAAGGCGCGCAAGCGCGCGGTCGACGTCCTCTACGAGGCCGACCTGCGCAGCAGCGACCCGCTCGCGGTGCTCCGCGACCGGGTCGGCGACGACTCCCCGCCGGTGCCCGACCACGCCGTCCGGCTCGTCGAGGGCGTGGTCGAGCAGCAGGCGCGGATCGACGAGCTGATCGAGCGGCACGCCCAGGGCTGGTCGCTGGACCGGCTGCCCGACGTCGACCGTGCCATCCTGCGGATGGCCACCTACGAGCTGCTGTGGGTCGACGACGTCCCGGACGCCGTGGTGATCGACGAGGCGGTGACGCTGGCCAAGGCGCTGTCCACCGACGACTCCCCGGCCTACGTCAACGGCGTCCTCGGCGGCATCGTCAAGGCCGAGATCCCCACCTGACGTCGAACCGGCGGTTCTGCTCCCAGCTCGGCCGGACGGCTGGCCGGAGTGGCTGCTCCGGGAGCAAGCCCTGACGTCAGCGCAGCGCTCGAACGTGAACGGCCCACTCTGCAGCGCAGAGTGGGCCGTTCACGTCCAGCAGTGCCTCAGCGGGGGGCGCGCCGCCGGTCGCCGCCCCAGCTGGGCTCGTCGTCGTCCTCGGTGGCGTAGCCGACGCCGTCCGGGCCGGGGGAGAGGACGCCCCACTCGATGAGCCGGGTGGTCAGCTCGTCGGGGCTCATGTCGTAGATGATCGCCAGCGACTTGAGGTCCTCGGCGCGGATGGACAGCACCTTGCCGTTGTAGTCGTGGCGCTGCGCCTGGATGGTCGAGGCGTAGCGGGCCAGCGGCCCGGCCTCGTCGGCCGGCAGCGACCCGAGCGACTCCAGGTTCAGCACGATCTTGGTGCTCTTGGTGACGGCGCTGCTCGGCCGCGGGTCGGGCAGCAGCTCGGACACCGGGACGCCGTAGAACACGGCGAGCTCGGACAGCCGCTGGACGGTGACCGCCCGGTCGCCCCGTTCGTACGAGCCCACGACGACGGCCTTCCAGCGTCCGTGCGACTTGTCCTCCACGCCCTGCAGCGACAGGCCCTGCTGGTTGCGGATCGCTCGCAGGCGGGCGCCAAGCGCTCGCGAGTAGTCGGTGCTCATCGTCTCTGCTCACTGACTGTCGTCGGATGGGAGCCGTACTGGTGACGCAGAGTACCGAGCCTGCGTCCGGAGCGACAGTCGGGCGGCCCCCGTGCGAGGTAGATCGGTCGATCCGGGCACGGTCGGCGGTCACATCGGCCGGTGCAGTACCGTCGTCGCCGGTCCCACTCCTTTAACGACCCGTCCAGTGAGGCGGGGAAGGAGGCCTGATGGCCGACTCATCCGACCTGCCCGCACCGCCGCTGCTCGGCGCCGACGACGTCGCTCGCGTGGTCGACCGGATCGCCCACCAGCTGATCGAGAAGGCAGGCAACTCCCTGCCCGACCTCGTGCTCGTCGGCATCCCCACCCGCGGCGCCCCGCTGGCCCGCCGGCTCGCCGCCCGGGTCGAGGCGTTCTCCCAGCAGCCCGTCGACGTCGGCACCGTCGACATCACCCTCTACCGGGACGACCTGCGGCGGCGCGGCGTGCGCGCCCTGGAGGACACCCGGCTGCCCGGCACCGGGATCGACGACCGGCTGGTGGTGCTCGTCGACGACGTGCTCTTCTCCGGCCGCTCGGTGCGCGCCGCCCTGGACGCGCTGCGCGACCTCGGCCGCCCCCGCGCCGTCCAGTTGGCGGTGCTGGTCGACCGCGGGCACCGCGAGCTGCCGATCCGGGCGGACTACGTGGGCAAGAACGTGCCCACCTCCCGCAGCCAGAAGGTGGAGGTCCACCTCGTCGAGATCGACGGGCTCGACGAGGTCCTGGTCACCGGCGGCCCGGAGCGGGGTGGTGACCAGTGAAGCGGCACCTGCTGGAGGCCGGCGACCTCGACCGGGACGACGCGACCCTGGTGCTGGACACCGCGGCCCAGATCGAGCAGGCGCTGGCCGGGCGCGAGGTGAAGAAGCTGCCCACCCTGCGCGGGCGCACCGTGGTCAACCTCTTCTACGAGGACTCCACCCGCACCCGGATCTCCTTCGAGCTGGCCGCCAAGCGGCTCTCCGCCGACGTCATCAACTTCTCCGCCAAGGGCAGCAGCGTCTCCAAGGGCGAGAGCCTCAAGGACACCGCGCTGACCCTGGAGGCGATGGGCGCCGACGGCATCGTCGTCCGGCACGGTGCCTCCGGGGCGCCGCACCGGCTGGCGCACTGGGTCCGCGGCAGCGTGGTGAACGCCGGTGACGGCACGCACGAGCACCCCACCCAGGCGCTGCTGGACGCCTACACCATCCGCCAGCGCGTGGGCCGGCTCGACGGCGTCCGGGTGGTGATCGTCGGCGACGTGCTGCACAGCCGGGTGGCCCGCTCCAACGTCTGGCTGCTGGCCACCCTCGGCGCCGAGGTCACCCTGGTCGCCCCGCCGACGCTGCTGCCGGTCGGGGTCGGCAGCTGGCCGGTGCGGGTCGACTACGACCTGGACGCCGCGCTGCCCAAGGCCGACGTGGTGATGATGCTGCGGGTGCAGGGCGAGCGGATGAACGCCTCGTTCTTCCCCAGCGCCCGCGAGTACAGCCGCCGGTACGGGCTGGACGCCCACCGGATGGCGGCGCTGCCCGACGACGCGATCGTCATGCACCCCGGGCCGATGAACCGGGGCATGGAGATCGCCGCCGAGGTGGCCGACTCGGCCCGCTCCACGATCGTCGACCAGGTCGGCAACGGCGTCAGCGTGCGCATGGCCGTCCTGTACCTGCTGCTGGGAGGAGCTCCCGAATGACGCTCATCAAGGGCGCCCGCCCCTACGGCGAGGACGCCGTCGACATCCGCATCTCCGACGGCGTGATCGCCGAGATCGGCACCGGCCTGGATGCCGGGGGCGCCGACGTGGTCGACGCCACCGGCCTGGTCGCGCTGCCCGGGCTGGTCGACCTGCACACCCACCTGCGCGAGCCGGGCCGGGAGGACGCCGAGACCGTCGAGACCGGCAGCCGGGCCGCGGCGCTGGGCGGGTTCACCGCGGTGCACGCGATGGCCAACACCGACCCGGTCGCCGACACCGCCGGCGTCGTCGAGCAGGTCTGGCGGCTGGGCCAGCAGGCCGGGCTGGTCGACGTCGTGCCGGTCGGAGCGGTCACCGTGGGCCTGCGCGGCGAGCGGCTGGCCGAGCTCGGCGCGATGGCCGACTCCGCCGCCCGGGTCCGGGTCTTCTCCGACGACGGGCACTGCGTGGCCGACCCGGCGCTGATGCGCCGGGCGCTGGAGTACGTGAAGGCCTTCGACGGAGTCGTCGCCCAGCACGCCGAGGAGCCGCGGCTCACCGTCGGCGCGCAGATGAACGAGGGCGACCGCTCCGCCCGGCTGGGCCTGGCCGGGTGGCCGGCCGCCGCCGAGGAGGCGGTGATCGCCCGCGACGTCCTGCTGGCCGGGCACGTCGGTGCGCGGCTGCACGTCTGCCACGTGTCGACGGCGGGCTCGGTGGAGATCCTGCGCTGGGCGAAGTCCCGCGGCGTGCAGGTGACCGCCGAGGTCACCCCGCACCACCTGCTGCTCACCGACGAGTGCGCCGAGGGCTACGACCCGGTGTTCAAGGTGAACCCGCCGCTGCGCACCGCCGAGGACGTCGAGGCGCTCCGGGCCGGGCTCGCCGACGGCACGATCGACGCCGTCGGTACCGACCACGCCCCGCACGCGGTGGAGGACAAGGAGAGCGAGTGGGCCGCCGCCCGCCCGGGGATGCTCGGGCTGGAGCAGGCGCTCTCCGTCGTCGTGCAGACGATGGTCGAACCCGGCCGGCTCGACTGGCGCGGCGTCGCCGACCGGATGTCGGTCCGCCCGGCGGCCATCGGCCGCCTGCGCTCGCACGGGCGGCCGCTGGCCGCGGGCGAGCCCGCCAACCTGCTGCTGCTGGACCCCGCGCACCGGGTCGTCGTCGACCCGGCCGCGCTGGCCAGTCGCAGCCGCAACAGCCCTTATGCCGGCCGGGAGCTCCCCGGCCGGGTGGTCGCCACGTTCCTCCGGGGCGCCGCGACCGTGCTCGACGGGAAGGCACAGAAGTGACAGAGGCACTGCTCATCCTGGAAGACGGGCGCACGTTCCGTGGCGAGGCGTACGGCAAGGTCGGGACGACGGTCGGGGAGGCGGTCTTCTCCACCGGCATGACCGGCTACCAGGAGACGCTGACCGATCCCAGCTACGCCCGGCAGATCGTGGTGATGACCGCCCCGCACGTCGGCAACACCGGCGTCAACGCGGAGGACGACGAGAGCCGCCGGATGTGGGTGGCCGGCTTCGTCGTCCGCGACCCCGCGCGCCGCCCGGCGAACTGGCGGGCCACCGGCAGCCTGGACGACGAGCTGACCGCGCAGGGCGTCGTCGGCATCAGCGGCATCGACACCCGGGCGCTCACCCGGCACCTGCGCGACCGCGGCGCCATGCGCGCCGGGATCAGCAGCGACGGGCTCGACCGCGACGAGCTGCTGGCGAGGGTCACCGCCAGCGAGGCGATGACCGGGGCCGACCTCGCGCCGCTGGTCAGCGCCGTGGACCCCTACGTCGTCCCGGCGGTGGGGGAGAAGCGGTTCACCATCGCCGCGCTGGACCTGGGCATCAAGACCGCCACCCCGCGGGCGCTCGCCGAGCTCGGCGTGGAGACCCACGTGCTCCCGGCCACCGCCACCGCCGAGGACCTGCTCGCGCACGGGGTCGACGGCGTGTTCATCTCCAACGGCCCCGGTGACCCGGCCGCCGCCGACTACGCCGTCGCGGCGGTGCGCGGGGTCCTGGAGGCCGGCCGGCCGCTGTTCGGCATCTGCTTCGGCAACCAGATCCTCGGCCGCGCGCTCGGCCTGGGCACCTACAAGCTGCGCTTCGGCCACCGCGGTCTCAACCAGCCGGTGCTCGACCGGGTCAGCGGCACGGTGCGGGTCACCAGCCACAACCACGGCTTCGCCGTCGACGCCCCGCTGGACCGGACCACCGACACCCCGTTCGGCCCGGTCGAGGTCAGCCACGTCGGCCTCAACGACGACGTGGTCGAGGGGCTGCGGCTGACCGAGGCCCCGGCGTTCAGCGTGCAGTTCCACCCGGAGGCGGCCGCGGGTCCCCACGACGCCAACCCGCTGTTCGGCCGGTTCGTCGACCTGATGGCCGCTACGAAGGAAGGCAGTGCCGTGACACCCCCGCCCATCGTCGAGTCGAGCACGGGGGAGAAGGCCTGATGCCCAAGCGCACCGACATCCAGCACGTGATGGTGATCGGCTCCGGGCCGATCGTCATCGGCCAGGCCAGCGAGTTCGACTACTCCGGCACCCAGGCCTGCCGGGTGCTCAAGGCCGAGGGGCTGCGCGTCAGCCTGGTCAACAGCAACCCGGCCACGATCATGACCGACCCCGAGGTCGCCGACGCCACCTACGTGGAGCCGCTGACCCCGGAGTTCGTCGAGCGGGTCATCGCCGCCGAGCGCCCGGACGCGCTGCTGGCGACCCTGGGCGGGCAGACGGCGCTGAACATCGCCATCGGCCTGTTCGAGAACGGCGTGCTGGAGAAGTACGGCGTCCAGCTCATCGGCGCCGACGTCGACGCGATCAACCGCGGCGAGGACCGGCAGCTGTTCAAGGAGATCGTGCGCTCGGTCGGCGCCGACGCCCCGCGCTCGAAGGTCTGTGCCACCGTCGAGGAGGCGCTGGCCACCGCCGAGGAGGTCGGCTACCCGGTCGTCATCCGGCCCAGCTTCACCATGGGCGGGCTGGGCTCGGGGTTCGCCACCGACGAGGAGATGCTGCGCCGGATGGCCGGCCACGGCCTGGCCGACTCACCGGTGCACACCGTGCTCATCGAGGAGTCGGTGCTCGGCTGGAAGGAGTACGAGCTGGAGCTGATGCGCGACCGCAGCGACAACGTGGTCGTCATCTGCTCGATCGAGAACATCGACGCGATGGGCGTGCACACCGGCGACTCGGTGACCGTCGCCCCGGCGATGACCCTCACCGACCGTGAGTACCAGCGGATGCGCGACGTCGGCATCGACGTGCTGCGCGAGGTCGGCGTGGAGACCGGTGGCTGCAACATCCAGTTCGCCGTCAACCCCGACAACGGCCGGCTCGTCGTCATCGAGATGAACCCCCGCGTCTCCCGGTCCTCGGCGCTGGCGTCGAAGGCCACCGGCTTCCCGATCGCCAAGATCGCCGCCAAGCTCGCGATCGGCTACACCCTCGACGAGATCACCAACGACATCACCGGGGTCACCCCGGCGTCGTTCGAGCCGTCGCTGGACTACGTCGTGGTGAAGATCCCGCGCTTCGCCTTCGAGAAGTTCCCCGGCGCCGACCCGCGGCTGACCACCACGATGAAGAGCGTCGGCGAGGTGATGGCCATGGGCCGCAACTTCACCGAGGCGCTGGGCAAGGCCATGCGGTCGACCGAGACCACGGCCGCCGGCTTCTGGACCGCGCCCGCGACCCGGGCCACCGCCGAGGAGCTGCTGGAGCAGCTGCGCACCCCGGTCGACGGCCGGCTGTACGTGGCCGAGCAGGCGCTGGCCGCCGGCGCCACCGTGCAGCAGGTGTCGCAGGCGTCCGGCTTCGACGAGTGGTTCGTCGACCAGATCGCGCTGGTGCACGAGGTGGGCGAGGAGATCCGGCAGGCCCCGGCGCTCACCCCGGAGCTGCTGCGCCGGGCCAAGCGGCACGGCCTGTCCGACCGGCAGGTCGCCGCGCTGCGCCCCGAGCTCGCCGGCGAGGACGGCGTGCGCATCCTGCGCTGGCGGCTGGGCATCCGGCCGGTCTACAAGACCGTGGACACCTGCGCGGCCGAGTTCGCCGCCCGCACCCCGTACCACTACTCCTCCTACGACGAGGAGACCGAGGTCGAGCCGCGGGAGAAGCCGGCGGTGCTGATCCTCGGTTCGGGCCCCAACCGGATCGGGCAGGGCGTCGAGTTCGACTACTCCTGCGTGCACGCGGTGATGGCGCTGCAGGACGCCGGCTACGAGGCGGTGATGGTCAACTGCAACCCGGAGACCGTCTCCACCGACTACGACGTCGCCGACCGCCTGTACTTCGAGCCGCTGACGTTCGAGGACGTGCTGGAGGTCGTGGAGGCCGAGCGCGCCGCCGGCCCGGTCGCCGGGGTCATCTGCACACTGGGCGGGCAGACACCGCTGGGCCTGGCGCAGCGGCTCAAGGACGCCGGCGTGCCGGTGCTGGGCACCTCGCCCGAGGCGATCGACGCCGCCGAGGACCGCGGGGAGTTCTCCCGGGTGCTGTCCGACACCGGGCTGCTCGCGCCCAAGCACGGCATGGCGACGACGTCGGCCGAGGCGAAGGCGGTCGCGGCGTCGATCGGCTACCCGGTGCTGGTGCGCCCCTCGTACGTGCTGGGCGGGCGCGGCATGGAGATCGTCTACGACGACGCCACGCTGGAGTCCTACATCACCAAGGCCACCGACGTGAGCACCGACCACCCGGTGCTGGTCGACCGGTTCCTCGAGGACGCGGTCGAGATCGACGTCGACGCGCTCTACGACGGCACCGAGCTCTACCTGGGCGGGGTCATGGAGCACATCGAGGAGGCCGGGGTGCACTCCGGTGACTCCGCGTGCGCGCTGCCCCCGATCACCCTGGGCGGCGGGGAGATCGCCGGCCTCCGGCGGGCCACCGAGGCCCTGGCGGCCAGGATCGGCGTGCGCGGGCTGATGAACGTCCAGTACGCGCTCAAGGACGACATCCTGTACGTCCTGGAGGCCAACCCGCGGGCCAGCCGCACCGTGCCGTTCGTCTCCAAGGCGACGGCGGTGCAGCTGGCGAAGGCCGCGGCGCGGATCGCGGTCGGGGAGTCGATCGCCGAGCTGCGGGCGGCCGGGGTGCTGGCGGCCAGCGGTGACGGCGCCGACCTGCCGGCCGATGCGCCGATCGCGGTCAAGGAGGCGGTGCTGCCCTTCCACCGGTTCCGCACCGTCGAGGGTCACGGCGTCGACACCGTCCTCGGGCCGGAGATGAAGTCCACCGGTGAGGTGATGGGGCTGGACGCGGAGTTCGGCACCGCCTTCGCCAAGTCCCAGGCCGCGGTCTACGGCGACCTGCCCACCGAGGGCACCGTCTTCGTCTCGCTGGCCAACCGGGACAAGCGCTCGGCGGTCTTCCCGGTCAAGCGGCTGGCCGACCTCGGCTTCCGCGTGCTGGCCACCGCCGGCACCGCCCAGGTGCTGCGCCGCAACGGGGTGCAGTGCGAGGTGGTCGGGAAGTTCAGCGAGGGCCCGGGCAACATCGTCGAGCGGATCCAGGCCGGCGACGTCGACATCGTGGTCAACACCCCGTTCGGCACGCCCGGCAACAGCGGGCCCCGGCTGGACGGGTACGAGATCCGGGCGGCGGCGGTGAGCGCCGGCATCCCGAGCATCACCACCACTCAGGGGCTGGCGGCCGCGGTTCAGGGCATCGAGGCGCTGCGCCGCGGGCACCTGGGCGTGCGCAGCCTGCAGGACCTGCACCGCGCGCTGGCCGCCGCGCCGCGTCCCGGCGCCCCGGCATGACCGGCGGGCTGCTGACCGAGCCGGCGCCGGCGGCGCCGCGCCCACCCGTGCAGCGGGTGGTCGCGGTGGCCGGCCGGCGGCCCGTCGGCGCGTACGTGGAGCTGAGCCTGGCCGCCCCGGAGGTGGCCGGGCGGGCGGTGCCCGGCCAGTTCGTCGCCTTCGCGGTCGGCGGCCCGACGTCGGCGAACCTGCTGCGGCGGTCCATCGCGATCGCCGGGGTGGGCAGCGGCCAGGTGCAGGTGGTCGTCTCCCCGCACGGACCCGGCTCCAGCTGGCTGGCCGGGCTGCAGGCCGGCGACGTGGTCGACGTCGTCGGGCCGCTGGGCCGTCCGTTCCCGATGCCGCCGCCGGGCACCCCGGCGCTGCTGGTCGGCGGCGGGTACGGCGCCGCCGCGCTGGTCGGGCTGGCCGGGCGGCTGCGCGCCACCGGCTCGGAGGTCGCCGCGGTCACCGGCGCGGCGTCGGCCGGGCGGCTGTGCTCGGTCCAGGAGCTCGGGTCGCTGGCCGCGCCGTTCGTGGTGATGACCGACGACGGCAGCGCCGGGCGCCGCGGCTGGGTCACCGAGGCGGTCACCGAGCTGGTCACCGGCGCCGGGGTGGTCTACGCCTGCGGACCGATGGGCATGCTGCGCGCGGTCGCCGACGTGGCCACCGCCGCCGGGGTGCCCAGCTACGTCGCCGTCGAGGAGTCGATGGCCTGCGGCGTCGGCGTCTGCATGACCTGCGTGCTGCCGGTGGTCGGCGCCGACGGGCGCACCCGGTTCGCCCGATCCTGCGTGGAGGGCCCGGTGTTCGGCGGTGACCGGGTCCGGTTCGCCGACGTCGGCACGCTGCCGACCGATGTCGTCGGCGCGGACGCCATGGGCCTCACCCCGCCGGCGGTGCCCACCCCGGCGGGCGCACCCCCCACCCCGGTCGCCCCGCCCGAGGCCGGCCCCGGCGCCCCGGGAGCGTCCTCGTGACCGTCGGACAGGCCGCGCCCGCGGTGGACATGCGCACCGCCCTCGGCCGGGTGGCGGTGCCCAGCCCGGTGCTCACCGCGTCGGGCTGCTCCGGCTTCGGCCGGGAGCTGGAGCCCTTCGTCGACCTGACGGCGATCGGCGCGGTGGTCACCAAGTCGGTGCAGCTGCGGCCCCGCTCCGGCCGGCCGACGCCGCGGATGGCCGAGACGCCCAGCGGGATGCTCAACTCCATCGGCCTGCAGGGGCCGGGCATCGACGGGCTGCTCGCCGAGGACCTGCCGTGGCTGGCCCAGCGCGGTGCCCGGGCGTTCGTCTCCATCGCCGGCACCCGGGTGGAGGACTTCGCGGAGCTGGCCACCCGGCTGCGCGGTGTGCCCGGGGTGCTGGGCATCGAGGTCAACATCTCCTGCCCGAACGTGGAGAGCCGCGGTGAGGTGTTCGCCTGCGACCCGGTGGCCGCCCGGGACGTCGTCGCCGCGGTGCGCGAGGCCGCCGACCCCGCGCAGCCGGTCTACGCCAAGCTCAGCCCCGACGTCACCGACATCGTGACGATCGCCCGCTCGGTGGCCGGCGCCGGCGCCGACGGGCTGTCGATGATCAACACCCTGCTGGGGCTGGTCATCGACCCCGACACCATGCGCCCGGTGCTCGGCGGCGTCACCGGCGGGCTCTCCGGCCCGGCGATCCGCCCGGTGGCGCTGCGCTGCGTCTGGCAGGTGCACCAGGCCTTGCCGCACGTGCCGATCCTGGGCATGGGCGGCATCCGCAGCGGCCTGGACGCGCTGCAGTTCGTGCTCGCCGGCGCGAGCGCGGTCAGCGTCGGCACGGCGGTCTTCAACGACCCCTCGGCCCCGGCGCGCATCCACGCGGAGCTCGCCGCGGCGCTGGCCGCGCGCGGGTTCGGCTCGCTGGCCGACGCCGTCGGCCACGCGCACCGGCCGGTCGGCTCGTGAGCCGGCCGGAGCACGCGGAGGTCGATCCGTTCGGCGTCCGGCTGGCTGCCGCGGTGGCCGCGCGCGGACCGTTGTGCGTGGGCATCGACCCGCACCGTCCGCTGCTGCTGGACTGGGGCGTCGGTGACGACGTGGACGGGCTGCGCCGGTTCACCGACCTGGTCGTCGACGCGCTCGCCGGGCACGTGGCGGTGCTCAAGCCGCAGATGGCCTTCTACGAGCGGCACGGCGCCCGCGGGGTGGCGGTGCTGGAGGAGGCGGTCGCCCGGGCCCGGGCGGCCGGGTCCCTGGTGCTGCTGGACGCCAAGCGCGGCGACATCGGCTCGACGATGGACGCCTACGCCGACTACCTGCGCAGCGACCACCCGATGCAGGTCGACGCGCTGACGGTGAGCCCCTACCTCGGTCCGGAGTCGCTGCAGCCGGCGGTCGGCACGGCGCGCCGGTTCGGCGGCGGGCTGTTCGTGCTGGCCCGCACCTCCAACCCCGACGCCGCCACGTTCCAGCACGCGGTGGTCGGGGAGCGGTCGGTCGCGCAGACGGTGGTGGACACCGTCGGGCGCTGGAACGCCCCTGAGTGGCTGGTGGGCGATCCCGCGCCCGATCCCGCGTCCCACGCCGACCAGCAGCGGCGCTTCGGGGCGTTCACCGGGTCCTTCGGAGTCGTCGTCGGCGCCACCCTGCCCGAGCTCGACGTCGACCTGGCGGGGCTGCGCGGCCCGGTGCTGGCCCCGGGGCTGGGCGCGCAGGGCGGCACGGTGGCCGATCTGCGCCGCCTGTTCGGCGCCGGCCAGGCCGTCGTCCCCACCGTCTCCCGGGACGTGCTGTCCGCCGGCCCGGATGCGGCGGCGCTGCGCGCCGCCGCCGACCGGTGGACGGCGGCGCTCGCGGCATGAGGCGGTCGGGGCCCTGGCTGTTGCTGGTGCTCGGCGCCGGGTCGCTCGCGGCGGGCCTGCTCGTGCTGGTCGGACTGGGAGGCTGGGTGCTCGGCCGGGGTGCGCGGGCGGCCTGAGCCGCGACACGCGCGTTGACCAGCAGTGACGGGAAGGGTGCGCGGCGTGTCCGCCGGGGCGCCCGGCCGGACAGCACACCGGCCTGGCGGTGCTGGCACCGGGGCACGCGTGACCAGTCGGTCTCGGATGACTAGGTTGACGGCCGAGGCTCACACCGCGGGCCGTCGCGAACGAGCTGGATCACCGAAGAACTGCGCCGGCACGCGCCGGACTGAACACGATTGGGTTGCTCCGTGCCCCTTCCCGAGTTGTCCCCCGAACAGCGCGCCGCCGCCCTGGAGAAGGCCGCCGCGGCCCGCAAGGCCCGTGCCGAGCTGCGTGAGCGGCTGAAGAGCAAGGGCGCCACGGTCGGCGACGTCCTCAAGCAGGGCGAGACCGACGAGGTGATCGGCAAGATGCGGGTCTCCGCGGTGCTCGAGTCGCTGCCCGGCGTCGGCAAGGCGCGTGCGGCGAAGATCATGGAGCGACTCGAGATCTCGCCGACCCGGCGGGTGCGCGGGCTGGGCGCCAACCAGCGGCGGGCACTGGAGGCGGAGTTCGGCGGCGAGCACGTCGAGGCCGACCAGGTCCCCACCGAGGGTGCCCTCTGACCGACTCCGCGGTGGTCCCCGACCACCCCGGTGCGAAGATCAACGAGTGGGACGACGAAACCGCGCGCGGCTGACCGTGCTCTCCGGGCCCTCGGGCGTCGGCAAGGGGACGGTCGTCGCCGAGGTCCGGCGCCGGCACCCCGAGGTCTGGGTGTCGGTGTCGGTCACCACCCGCAAGCCGCGTCCCGGTGAGGTCGACGGCGAGCACTACTGGTTCATCGACGACGAGACCTTCGACTGGCTGGCCGCCAACGACGGGCTGCTGGAGTGGGCCTCCTACGCGGGCAACCGATACGGCACCCCGAAGGCGCCGGTCGACGAGCAGCTCGCCGCCGGGTCACCGGCCCTGCTGGAGATCGAGCTGCAGGGCGCCCGGCAGGTGCGGGAGCGCGCGCCGGAGGCCCAGCTGGTCTTCCTGGCCCCACCGTCCTGGGCCGAGCTGGTCAGCCGGCTGGCCGGCCGGGGCACCGAGGCGCCGGAGGTCCAGTCCCGCCGGCTGGCGCTGGCGCAGGCCGAACTGGACGCCGCCGGCGAGTTCGACGTCGTGGTCGTCAACGACGACGTGGCCAGAGCAGCCGACGAGTTGGTAAGCTTGCTGACTGCGCCTCCGCCCGCTGGTCCCTGACCGCAGCCGAGGGCGCCCCCGAGGCGACCGCGCGGACCCGTCCGCCGCCCGCCCGCACACCGAGTTGAGGAGCACGCCCGCCCGTGTCCGGAGTCGCACCCGCCCCTGAGGGCATCACCAACCCGCCGATCGACGAGCTGCTGGAGCGCACCACCAGCAAGTACGGGCTGGTCATCTACGCCGCCAAGCGCGCGCGGCAGATCAACGCCTACTACAGCCAGCTCTCCGAGGGCCTGCTGGAGTACGTCGGCCCGCTGGTCGACACCGCGCCGCAGGAGAAGCCCCTGTCGATCGCGCTGCGTGAGATCAACGAGGGCCTGCTGACCCACACCGCCGGCGAGAACTGAGGAAGGACCCCCGTGCCCCCCACCGCTCGCGAGCTCGCGGCGGGGCCCTGCACGGGGGCCTGACCGTTCCAGCACGTCACCTCGTTGTGATGACGAAGCCCCCGGCTGGTGCCGGGGGCTTCGTCGTGCCTGGGGGAGGATGGACGGCATGAGCCGGATCGTGCTGGGGGTGGCCGGCGGCGTCGCCGTCTACAAGTCCGCGCTGCTGCTGCGCGCGCTCACCGAGGCCGGGCACGACGTCCGGGTGGTGCCGACCGCCTCTGCGCTGCGGTTCGTGGGCGCGGCGACCTTCGAGGCGCTGTCGGGCAACCCGGTCACCACCGACGTCTGGGACGACGTCCCCGAGGTGGCGCACGTCCGGATCGGGCAGACCGCCGACCTGGTGCTGGTGAACCCGGCCACCGCCGACCTGCTCGCCCGCGCCGCTGCCGGCCGCGCCGACGACCTGCTCACCGCCACGCTGCTCACCGCGCACGCACCCGTCGTCTTCGTACCGGCCATGCACACCGAGATGTGGCTGCACCCGGCCACCCAGGACAACGTGGCCACCCTGCGCCGCCGCGGCGCGGTCGTGCTGCCCCCCGCCGTGGGCCGGCTCACCGGGCCCGACTCCGGCCCCGGCCGGCTCCCCGACCCGGCCGACGTCGCCGCGCTGGCCGCCGTCGTCCTGGAGCTCGGCGCCGAGGCGCTCCGCCAGGACCTCACCGGCCGCCGCGTGGTGATCAGCGCCGGCGGCACCCGCGAGCCGCTGGACCCGGTGCGCTACCTGGGCAACCGCTCGTCCGGGCGGCAGGGACAGGCGCTGGCCCGGGTCGCCGCCGCGCGGGGCGCCGAGGTCGTGCTGGTCGCGGCCAACGTCGCCGAGCCCGCCCCGTTCGGCGTCCGCACCGTCGCCGTCGAGACCGCCGAGGAGCTGCGCGTGGCGATGGCGGCCGAGGCGGCCGGGGCCGACGTCGTCGTCATGGCCGCGGCCGTGGCCGACTTCCGGCCGGTCTCGGTCGCCGACACGAAGCTCAAGAAGGGCGGCGCCACCGAGCCGGACGCCGTGCCGCTGGCCCGGACCACCGACGTGCTCGCCGAGCTGGTGACGGCCCGGGCACCCGGGCAGGTCGTCGTCGGCTTCGCCGCGGAGACCGGGGACGCCGAGGGCGACGTGCTCACCCACGCCCGGGCCAAGCTGGCCCGCAAGGGGGTCGACCTGCTGGTGGTGAACGACGTCTCCGCCGGCCGGGTGTTCGGCCGGGAGGAGAACGAGGTCACCGTGCTGGCCGACGACGGGACGGCCACGCCGCTGCCGACCGCCCGCAAGGACGCCGTGGCCGCCGGCATCTGGGACGCGGTGGCACGCCGGCTCCCCGGCGCGTGACCCCCGCCGCCTGATCCCCACCGCCTGATCCCCTCGGGCGCGCGCCGACGCCACCCGACGGGCAGCCGGCCCCGCCGGTAGGCTCGGCGGTCGAGCTCATCACCGGACGCGGGTCCCGCGCTCGGCCGTCGATCGCAGGGAGAACCGAGTGGCACGCCGCCTCTTCACGTCCGAGTCGGTCACCGAGGGGCACCCCGACAAGATCGCCGACCAGATCAGCGACTCGATCCTGGACGCGATGCTGGAGCAGGACCCCCGCAGCCGGGTCGCCGTCGAGACGATGATCACCACCGGCCAGGTGCACATCGCCGGTGAGGTGACCACCTCCGGCTACGTGGACATCGCCGACATCGTGCGGCGCACCATCCTCGGGATCGGCTACGACTCCTCGCGCAAGGGCTTCGACGGCGCCTCCTGCGGGGTCAGCGTCTCCATCGGCGCGCAGTCCCCGGACATCGCCCAGGGCGTCGACACCGCCTACGAGTCCCGCCTCGCCGGCCTCAGCGACGCCGAGCACCGCGCGGCCATCGCCGACGACCTCATCGAGCGCCAGGGCGCCGGCGACCAGGGCCTGATGTTCGGCTACGCCACCGACGAGACCCCCGAGCTCATGCCGCTGCCGATCGCGCTGGCGCACCGGCTGTCCCGCCGGCTCTCCGCGGTGCGCAAGGACGGCTCGGTGCCCTACCTGCGGCCCGACGGCAAGACGCAGGTCACCGTGGTCTACGAGGACGACCGGCCGGTAGCCGTCGACACGGTGGTCGTCTCCAGCCAGCACGCCGAGGACATCTCGATCGAGACGCTGCTCGCCCCCGACGTCCAGGAGCTCGTCGTCGAGCCCGAGCTCGCCGCCCTCGGCCTGCCCACCAGCGGCTACCGGCTGCTGGTCAACCCCACCGGCAAGTTCGTGATCGGCGGCCCGATGGGCGACGCCGGGCTCACCGGCCGGAAGATCATCGTCGACACCTACGGGGGCATGGCCCGCCACGGCGGTGGGGCCTTCTCCGGCAAGGACCCGTCGAAGGTCGACCGGTCGGGGGCCTACGCGATGCGCTGGGTGGCGAAGAACGTCGTCGCCGCGGGCCTGGCCCGCCGCTGCGAGGTGCAGGTCGCCTACGCCATCGGCGCCGCGCACCCGGTCGGGCTGTTCGTGGAGACCTTCGGCACCAACACCGTGCCGGAGGAGACGCTGGAGAAGGCGATCACCTCGGTGTTCGACCTGCGCCCGGGCGCGATCGTCCGCGACCTGGACCTGCTGCGCCCCATCTACGCCCCGACCGCCGCCTACGGCCACTTCGGCCGCACCGACGTCCAGCTCCCGTGGGAGCGGCTGGACCGGGTCGACGCGCTCCGCGCCGCCGTGGGCTGAAGGATCCCGCTGACCCCCGAGCAGGACCCCGTCCTCCGCACCCCTCGCAGGCTCGGGGGGAGCCCCGGGACGGGGCCGACCGAGCTCGGCGCGGGCCCCTGCAGCGGGGCCGCGCTGTCGGTGCCGTCACGGAGACTGGTGCGGTGAGGGTCGCCCGGGTCGTCGTCGACGTGCCGCTGGCGCACCTGGACCGGCCCTTCGACTACGCCGTCCCCGACGAGCTGGCCGAGCAGGTGGTGGCCGGCTGCCGGGTGCGGGTGCGCTTCGCCGGCAAGCTGGTCGACGGGGTCGTGCTGGAGGTCGCCGGCTCCACCGACCACACCGGCAAGCTGGCGCCGCTGGCCAAGGTCGTCTCGCCCGAGCCGGTGCTCACCCCGGAGGTCGCCGAGCTGGCCCGCTCGGTCGCCGACCGCTACGCCGGCACGCTGACCGACGTGCTGCGGCTGGCCCTGCCACCGCGGCGGGCCGCGCCGGAGAAGCGCCCGGTGGCCGACCCGCCACCCCCGCCGCCGGCTCCGGGCCCGGCCGGGTTCGCCCGGTACCCGACCGGCCCGCAGCTGCTGTCCGCGGTCGCCGACGGGGCCCCGGCCCGGGCGGTGTGGACCGCGCTGCCCGGCGAGGACTGGCCCACCCGGCTGGCCGAGCTGGCGCAGGCGGCGCTGTCCGGGGGGCGGGGCGCCCTGGTCGTCGTCCCCGACGGCAAGGACCTCGACCGGCTGGCCGCCGCCGCCGACGCGCTGCTGCCCACCGGCTCGGTGGCGGTGCTGCGCGCCGACGCCTCACCCGACGTCCGGTACGGCAGGTTCCTGACCGCCGCCCGGGGCAGCGCGCAGGTCGTCCTCGGCACCCGCGGCGCCGTCCTCGCCCCGGTGCGCGACCTCGGGCTGGTCGTCGTCTGGGACGACGGCGACGACCTGCACGCCGAACCGCGCGCGCCCTACCCGCACGCCCGCGACGTGCTGGTGCACCGCGCCCACCTGGCCGGCTGTGCCGCGGTGGTGGCCGGCACCGCCCGCACCGCCGAGGGGCAGCTGCTGGTGGAGTCCGGCTGGGCGCACGAGCTGGTCGCCGACCGGGGCACCCTGCGCACCGCCGCTCCCCGCGTGCAGGCGGTGGGCAGCGACTTCGAGCTGGCCCGGGACGCCGCCGCCCGCACCGCCCGGCTCCCCACCCTCGCCTTCGACGTCGCCCGGAAGGCGCTGCAGGCCGGCACCCCGGTGCTGGTGCAGGTGCCCCGCTCCGGCTACGTGCCGTCGCTGGTCTGCGACCGGTGCCGGGCACCGGCCCGCTGCGCGCACTGCGGTGGTCCGCTCGGCGTCTCGCCGCGCCCGGGGCCGGGTGGCACCCGGATCGCGGCCTGCCGGTGGTGCGCCCGGCCGGCGGCGACCTTCGACTGCCCGCACTGCCACGGGACGAAGCTCCGCGCCGCGGTGATCGGGGAGGCCCGCACCGCCGAGGAGCTCGGGCGGGCCTTCCCCGGCGCCGCCGTGCGGGTCTCCGGCCGCGGCTCGGGCGTGCTGGCCACCGTGCCGGGCGGGGCGGCGCTGGTGGTCGCCACCCCGGGCGCCGAGCCGGTGGCCGAGGGCGGGTACGGGGCGGCGCTGCTGCTGGACGCCTGGGCGCTGCTGGGCCGGGCCGACCTGCGGGCGGGGGAGGAGACCCTGCGCCGGTGGATGAACGCCGCGGCGCTCGTCCGCCCGGAGCAGCCGGTGGTGGTGGCCGCCGACGCTGGTCACCCGGTGGTGCAGGCACTGGTCCGCTGGGACCCCGCCGGGCTCGCCGCCCGGGAGCTCGCCGACCGCCGGGAGCTCGGCTTCCCGCCGGCCACCCGGATGGCGTCGCTGTCGGCGTCCCCGGCGGCGCTGGCGGAGTTCCTGGACGCGCTGCGGCTGCCCGACCACGCCGACGTGCTGGGCCCGGTGCCCGAGCCGCCCCGCCCGGGGCAGGAGGGCGAGCGCGAGCGCTACCTGGTGCGGGTGCCGCGCACCGAGGGCACCGGGCTGGCCCGGGCGCTGCGGGAGGTGCAGGGCGTGCGCAGCGCGAAGAAGGCGCCCGAGCACGTGCGCGTGCAGCTCGACCCGCTGGAGCTGGCCTGACCCTCCGGGCGCGGGGTCAGTGGGCCGACTGGTCCAGCAGCTCGGCGAGCTCGGCGTCCATCCGGGCGGCGGCGAGGTCCTCGGCGGCCCGCTCGGTCGCCCGCCGCCAGCGCACCGGCAGCGTGCAGGCGGCGGTGCCGACGCCGGCCAGGACGCCCAGCAGGAGGTGCGGACGCCGGTGGCCGCGGCGCCGCAGCGCCCGGGCGAGCGGGCGGTGGACGGCGGTGACGCCCAGGCCCCACGCGGTGCTGACCAGCCCCTGGTGCTGCAGCACGGCCTGGTCGGCCGGGTCCGTCGGCTGGATCGGCATGCCGCCGAAGGTCCGCCGCAGCGCCGGCAGGTCGTGGGCGACCGTCTCGGCGGCCACCAGCGCGATCAGCGCGAGGTACAGCCGGCGGCGCGCGGCCGACCGGGCGGGGTGGTCCAGGGCTGCCTCGGCGCCGCCGACCGCCAGTCCGTCGACAACGGTGCTGAGGACGGCGTGCACGCGGTGGGTGGCGAGGGAGGCCATTCCTGCACCGTAGCCAGGTTCCCCTGCATGCGTCGCGGCCCGGGGCACCTACCATCGTCCGGTGAGCGTCACCCCGATCCGGATCATGGGCGACCCGGTGCTGCGCACCCCGGCCGCCCCCGTCGTCGACTTCGACAAGGAGCTCCAGCAGCTCGTCGCCGACCTGACGGACACGATGCATGCCGCCGGCGGGGCCGGGATCGCCGCGCCGCAGATCGGCGTGGGCCTGCGGGTCTTCACCTGGTACGTCGACGGCGAGGTGGGCCACCTGGTCAACCCCGACGTGACGCCGGTGGGCGAGGAGACCGAGGAGGACGCCGAGGGGTGCCTGTCCATCCCGGGCTTCCGCTTCGACTGCCGTCGCCACCTCTACGTCGCCGCCACGGGCTGGAACATGCACGGCGACCCGATCCGGGTGGAGGGCTCGCACAAGCTGGCCCGCGCCATCCAGCACGAGACCGACCACCTCGACGGTGTGCTCTTCGTGGACCGGCTCGACGCCGAGGCCCGCGAGGCGGCGCTGTCGGTGCTCGCCGACGCCGCCTGGCAGGGCGAGCAGGCCTACCTGCCCAGTGGTGAGCCGGTCCCGGCTCCGGTCGTGAAGGTGAGCCCCCACTGAAGCTCCTGTTCGCCGGCACCCCGGCGCCCGCGGTCGTCGCGCTGGACGCGCTGCTGGGTTCGCAGCACGAGGTCGTCGCCGTCCTGACCCGGCCCGACGCCCCCGCCGGCCGGGGACGCCGCACCAGCCGCTCCCCGGTCGCCGAGCGCGCCGACGCCGCCGGCATCCCGGTCCTGCAACCCCGTTCGCCGCGCGAGCCGGAGTTCCTCGACCAGCTGCGCGCGCTCGACGTCGACTGCGCGCCGGTGGTCGCCTACGGCGCGCTGGTGCCGCCGGCCGCGCTGGAGATCCCGCGGCACGGCTGGGTGAACCTGCACTTCTCGCTGCTGCCGGCCTGGCGCGGCGCGGCTCCCGTGCAGCACGCGGTCATGGCCGGCGACGAGGTCACCGGCGCGGCCACCTTCCAGCTGGAGGCCGGCCTGGACACCGGCCCGGTCTTCGGCGTCGTCACCGAGCCGATCGGCCCGGCCGACACCGCCGGCGACCTGCTCGACCGGCTCGCGGTCAGCGGCGCCGGCCTGCTCGTCGCGACCCTCGACGGCATCGCCGACGGGTCGCTGCGCCCGGAGCCCCAGCCCGCCGAGGGGGTCAGCCTCGCCCCGCGGATCGAGACCGCCGACGCCCGGGTCGACTGGACCCTCCCGGCCCACGTCGTCGACCGCCGGGTCCGCGGCGTCACCCCGGTGCCGGGTGCGTGGACCACCTGGCGCGGCAACCGGCTGCGCCTCGCCCCGGTCGAGCCGCTGCCCACCTCGCTGGGCCTGGAGCCCGGCGAGGTCTCGGTCGGCCCGACCGGCGTGCTGGTGGGCACCGGCCGCGGCGCCGTGCGACTGCGCGAGGTGCAGCCCGCGGGCAAGAAGATGCTCCCCGCCGCGGACTGGGCGCGGGGCGCCCGGCCGGAGCCCGGCGAGCGGCTCGGCGAGCAGGTGGGCGCATGACCGGCCCGGCGAAGCGGGCCGGCTCCAAGCGGCGGAACGACCCCGGCACCGGGAACCAGCGCCCGCAGTCCCGGCGGCACCGGCCCACCCTGGACGGCGCCCGGCTGACCGCCTACGACGTCCTCGAGGGCGTCTCCAGCCGCGACGCCTACGCCAACCTGCTGCTGCCCCAGCTGCTGCGCGAACGGCAGCTCGAGCCCCGCGACGCCGCGTTCGCCACCCAGCTGGCCTACGGCACGCTGCGCGCGACCGGCACCCTGGACGCCGTCCTGACCACGCTGGTGTCCCGGCCGCTGGCCGAGCTGGACCCCAAGGTCCTGGACCTGCTGCGGCTGGGCGCCTACCAGCTGATCGACCTGCGGGTGCCGGCGCACGCCGCCGTCGACACCAGCGTCGCCCTGACCCGGGCGATCGTCGGCACCGGCGCCTCCGGCCTGGTCAACGCGGTGCTGCGCAAGGTGGCCGCAGGCGGCGACCGGGCCGCCTGGGTGCAGGCACTCCGGCCCGCCGACGACGACGCCCGGCTCGCGCTGACCACCGACCACCCGCGCTGGATCGTCGAGGCCTGGCGCGATGCGCTCGGTGCCGCCGAGGAGGTCGAGCCGGCGCTGCTGGCCGACGACGCCGCCCCCGAGGTCCACCTGGTGGCGCGGCGGATCGACCGCGACCAGCTGGCCACCGAGGCCGGCGGCGAACCCGGGCCCTGGTCGCCGTACGCCGTCCGGCTGGGCTCCGGCGACCCCGGGCGGATCGCCGCCGTGCGCTCCGGCGCCGCCGCGGTGCAGGACGAGGGGAGCCAGCTGGCCGCCCTCGCGCTGGTCCGCGCGCCGCTGGAGGGCCCCGACGAGCGCTGGCTGGACATGTGCGCCGGCCCGGGCGGCAAGGCGGGCCTGCTGGCCGCCGCCCGGCCCGCCGGGGTGCACCTGACCGCCGCCGACCGGGCGCCGCACCGGGCCGAGCTGGTGCGCGGCGCGCTGGCCGGGGCCGACGACGTCGACGTGCAGGTCGCCGACGGCACCGCCCCGCCGTGGCCGGCCGGCTCGTTCGACCGGGTGCTGCTCGACGCCCCGTGCACCGGTCTCGGCGCGCTGCGCCGCCGGCCGGAGGTGCGCTGGCGGCGGACCGCCGACGACGTCGCCCCGCTGGCGGAGCTGCAGCGGGAGCTGCTGGACGGTGCGCTGGCGTCGGTGCGGCCCGGAGGTGTGGTCGCCTACGTGACCTGCTCCCCGCACGCGGCCGAGACGGTCGACGTCGTCGACGCCGCGGCGGCGCGCGACGACGTGGAGGTGCTGCCGGTGGCCCCGCTGTTCAGCGAGGTGCCCGGCATCGAGCGGGGCCGCTACGGCCAGCTGTGGCCGCACCGGCACGGCACCGACGCGATGTTCCTGGCGCTGCTCCGCCGCACCCGCTGACCGTCAGGCCGGCGGGTCGGCCAGCCAGCGCCGCGCCTCGGCCAGGCCCCGCTCGTGCAGCCACAGCTGGACGCCGGTGAGCACCAGCAGGGCGCCGGAGAGCACCGCGAGGCGGGGGATGGCCGGGTCGGCCACCAGCGTCACCACCGTGACGACCGCGAAGAGCACGGCGACGACGACCAGGGCGGCGCGTTGCAGCCGGGCCCGGCTCAGGCGCTGCTGGGCTCGCGCCCGCACCATGTCCGGGCGGGTCCAGCCGGCCAGCCGCCGGTGCCGGAGCGCGAAGTCCACCCGGGCGCCGTCGATCCGGGCCCCGCGGTCGCCCCAGCGCCAGACGGCCGCGCGGATCAGCACGACCAGCAGCAGCAGACCCCAGGAGGCGGCCCCGGGTCCCTCACCCGCGCCCAGCACCAGGAAGGCGTACAGCGCGGCGACCCCGAGCACGACGGCTTCGATGGCGAGCCGGCGCCGGCGGTCCCAACTGCGCAGCTCGGCCTCGCCCCGCCGGATGGCGGCGTCGTCCCCGGCGTCGCGGTTCCTGATCACCGGCGCACGGTATCGGCCGCGCGGCAAACCCCTCGCCCGGACGCCGCCGCGCCACTAGCCTCCGGCGCCGTGCCGTGGCTGCCCGAGGAGTTCGCCCACCCGACCCGCGCCGAGCTGCCGACCGGCGAGCACCTGCGGCCGATGAGCGACGCCGACACCGAGATCGACCACCCGGCCGTCATGGGGTCACGGGACCGCCTGTGGACGATCTACGGCCCCGCCTGGGGCTGGCCGCCGGCGACGATGACCGTCGAGCAGGACCGCGAGGACCTGGCCCGGCACGCGCGGGAGATAGCCGCGCACGAGAGCTTCCTCTACGGGGTCTTCCCGCCCGACGAGTCCGAGCTGCTGGGCTGCGTCTACGTCGACCCGCCGGAGAAGGCCGGCGACGCCGACGCCGAGGTCTCCTGGTGGGTCGTCGACCGGTTGGTGGGCAGTGACACCGAGCGGGCCCTGGACGAGTTCGTGCCCGCCTGGCTGGCCGCGCACTGGCCGCTGCGCTCACCACGGTTCGTGGGCCGCGACCTCACCTGGGCCGCGTGGATGGCGCTGCCCGACCGGGACGCTGCGGAGCAGAGCCGCGACGCTGGGTGATCGCGCCCCGGTCCGTCGGCGTCGCCCGGTTTCCCGCGCGCCCGGACGGTCATGACCTGCAGCCACCGCCCCGCGGCCAGGGGTGGCGAGCGCACTGGGGGACGGGTGGCCGACGGGATCGACGTGCGGGTGCACCAGCGCGACGACGTCGTCGTGCTGGTGGCGCGCGGTGACGTCCGCGGCGACCCGGAGTCGCTGCGCCGGCTGGTCGGGGTGGCGCTGCTCGCCCTGGACGACCAGCCGGCCGTGCTCGACGTCTGCGACCTGTACGTGCACCGCCGGGAGGGGCTGGCGGCCCTGCGGTGGCTGATCCGGGAGCGGCCGCCCGGTGCGCGCACCGTCGTCCTGGCGCGGACGGCGATGCGGCGGCACATGCACGGCGTCTTCGGCCGCGGCGTCGCCTGGTACCCGGCGGAGGTGCAGACACCGTGGGTCGGCGTCGCCGCCGCGCTGTCGCACCACCGGCGCCACCTGCCGGCCGACCAGCGGAGCGACCTGGACCAGCTGGTGCCGCTGCTGTGGGCGGCCGCCGAGCAGCGGGCGGCCGCCCGGGTGCGGCCGGCTCGCGGGGAGCGGTGAGCCCCCCGCGGGCCGTCGGCTCAGAAGGGGAACCGGCGCTTGGTGTGCTGCACGCTCACCCAGTGGTCGGTGGTGAACTCCTCGATCGCCCACTCCCCGCCGAAGCGGCCGAGCCCGGACTCCTTCTCCCCGCCGAAGGCGGTGTTGTTCTCGTCGTTGAGCGGGGAGTCGTTGACGTGGGTCATCCCGGCCTCGACCTGCAGGGCGAAGTTCACGCCGCGCAGCACGTCCTCGGTGAAGACCGCGCTGGACAGGCCGTACTCGGTGTCGTTGGCGATCCGCAGGGCGTCGGCCTCGTCCCGGGCCTTGATGATGGTGGCGACCGGGCCGAACACCTCCTGCCGCGCGGTGGCGACCTCGTTGCTCCCCAGCAGCACGTGCGGGGGCAGGACCGACCCGATCGGACCGGTCGGGTCGCCGCCGAGCACCTGGTCGGCGCCGTCCTCGCGGGCCTGGGCCAGCATGCCCTGGATGCCCTCCAGCTGGCTGCTGTTGATGATCGGGCCGATCACGGTGTCGTCGTCGCGCGGGTCGCCGGCCTTGAGGTCGCGCACCTTGGCCACGTACCGGTCGACGAACTCGTCGTGGACCGCGGCGTCCACCACGATCCGGTTGGTGATCATGCAGACCTGACCCTGGTGGAAGAACTTGCCCCACGCCGCGGCGTTCACCGCGTACTCCAGGTCGGCGTCGTCGAGCACCACCAGCGGGCCGTTGCCGCCCAGCTCCAGGGAGAGCTTCTTCAGCCCGGCCTTCTGCGCGATGCCCTTGCCGACCGGGGTGGAGCCGGTGAACGACACGACCCGCGGGACGGGGTGCTCGACGATCGCGTCGCCGATGTCGCGGCCGGCGCCGATGAGCACCGACAGCACCCCCTCGGGGAGGCCGGCCTCCTCGTAGATCTTCGCCAGCAGCAGGCCGCCGGTCACCGGGGTGTCGCCGGCCGGCTTTAGGACGACGGCGTTGCCGGTGGCCAGCGCGGGGGCGACCGACCGGTTGGACAGGTGCATCGGCACGTTCCACGGGCTGATCACCGCGACCACCCCCACCGGGCGGCGGTAGACCCGGCTCTCCTTGCCCTCGACGTCGGCGGGGAGTATCCGGCCCTCCACCCGGTACGGGTAGGAGGAGGACTCGTGGAAGTCGCGCAGGGTGATCGCGTACTCGAACTCCGCCGCGGGGGCGGCGGCGCCGCTCTCCCGGATGTGCCAGTCGACGATCTCGTCCTTGCGGGCCTCCATGATCCGGGCCGCGCGGCGCATCACGTCGGCGCGCTCGCTGGGCAGCCGGGCGGCCCAGTCGCGCTGCGCCTCCTTCGCGCGGGCGTAGGCCTCGTCGAGGTCCTCGGCGTTGGCCAGCGGGATCTCGGTGAGCGTCTCACCGGTGTAGGGGTCGGTGTCGGTGGCCGTCTTGCCGGCCCGGCCGGCGCGCCAGGTGCCGGCGATCGGCATGCGGTCGAAGCCGTCGTAGCGGGTGGGTGCGGAAGTCGCCGTCGTCATGGGACGGGGGCTTACCCGGTGGTGCACAACGGAACCACGCCGTCGGTGGATCAGTAGGGGCTGCTACCGCCGTCCGCTGCGCCAGCCGCGCGCAGGTTCCGCCGGTGCACGAGCTCCAGGTGGTCGGTCACCGTCGTGCAGATCCAGGCGAGCGGCCCGGTCGGTGCCAGTTCCGGCTCGAGCACCGCCTCGGGCCACCGGCCCCGGGCGCCGCAGGCGGTGGCCAGCACCTCCACCGCCGACGCGACGTGCCCCGACGTCGTCTCCGCGGGTGAGGGCGGGGTGCCGTAGCGGGTGCCCAGCAGGCCTCGGCGCACGCTCCAGACGCCAGCGGCCACGCAGGCCCCGGCGACCTCGGACATCGCGGCGTCCCCGTGGTCCAACCACCAGGTCAGCGGGTGTCCGGGCTCGGCGTCCATGGCGGTGAGCAGGCGGTCCAGCGGCGGGAAGCCGGTGGGTGCGGGATCCAGGGAGATGCTGTCGGCCGTCTCGACGAGGCGGCCGCAGCGTGCTGCGTCGACCAGCAGTGCGCCGCGCGCAGCGGCGTCCCAGAGGTCGAACCGCCGCAGCCGGCCGCGTGCGTCGACGCACACCGCCGCGAGTCGGGCCGCGACCCCGTCGGTCAGGTCCGTCGTCATCCCCGCCGCCGCCCGGTCGACACCGGGACCGCTGCCCGGGCGGCGTCTGACGCTGCAGTCGTCACGGCGTCTGGTCCTCCTGCACCGCGCAGTCCGGAGCCGGGCCGCGGCCGGGCCGGTCGGGCCCGGCCGCGGCGTCGGTCAACTGGCGGCCAGGGCGCCGATCACGCCGTTGGCGATCGACAGCGCGATCGCCGCGTACCCGCAGATGAGGCCGGTGAGGGCGAACCCGGCGCCGCCGGCGCCGGCTGCTGCCCGCGACCGGCCCTTGTGGCTGAGCACGACCGCGACGATGCCGAGCAGCAGGCTGGAGAGGAGGTAGAGGAAGGGCACCCAGAACGTGGCCGCGGCGATGATGCCGCAGATCATCCCGGCGACGGCCAGGCCGTTCGCCTGCTGGCTGCCCGGGTCGGCGCGGTGCTGACCGGTCTGGGACACGAGGACTCCTCTTCGTCGGCGGACCTCCACCGGGCCGCCCCGTGATCGTGACGTTCGGTGACCGGAACGGCCGGGCGGACGGCCCACTGTCGCCCGATCGGGTGACCGGTGGCGCTGCCCCTACGATCACCGGGTGGCTCCGGAACCGATGATCGCGCCCAGCCTGCTGTCCGCGGACTTCGCCCGGCTCGCCGACGAGGTCCGGCGCGTCGCCGACGCCGACTGGCTGCACGTCGACGTGATGGACGCCCACTTCGTGCCCAACCTGACCCTGGGCCTGCCGGTGGCTCAGGCGATCCAGGCGGTGAGCCCGGTGCCGCTGGACTGCCACCTCATGATCGAGCACCCCGAGCGCTGGGCGCCGGGCTACGCCGAGATGGGCGCCCGCAACGTCACCGTGCACGCGGAGGCCTGCACCGACCCCCGTGCGGTCGCCCGCGACCTGAAGGCCGCCGGCGCCCTGGCCGGCCTGGCGATCAAGCCGGGGACGCCGCTGGAGGCCTACCTCGACGTGCTGCCGGACTTCGACACCCTGCTGGTGATGACCGTCGAGCCCGGGTTCGGCGGGCAGTCGTTCATGCCCGAGGTGCTGCCCAAGGTGCGCGAGGCCCGCCGGCTGGTCGACGCCGGCCACCTCCGGCTGTTCGTCGAGGTCGACGGCGGCATCAACGCCGACACCATCGAGGCCGCCGCCGAGGCCGGCGCCGACGTCTTCGTGGCCGGCTCCGCGGTCTACGGCGCCGACGACCCGGCGCGCGCGATCGCGGCCCTGCGCGCCCGGGCGGCCGGCGCCCGGTGAACGCCGCCGAGGCCGCGGCGATGGCCCGCGCCAGGGAGCTCGGGCTCCGGGTGCTGGGCACCACGAGCCCCAACCCGGCGGTCGGCGCGGTCGTGCTCGACGCCGACGGCCATGTGGTGGGGGAGGGGGCGACCTCCCCGCCCGGCGGCCCGCACGCCGAGGTGCACGCCCTGGCCCAGGCCGGCGAGCGCGCCCGGGGCGGCACCGTCGTCGTCACCCTCGAGCCGTGCGCCCACACCGGGCGCACCGGCCCCTGCGCCGACGCGCTGCTCGCCGCCGGTGTCGCCCGGGTGGTCGTCGCCGTCCCCGACCCCACCGAGCTGGCCGGTGGCGGCGCCGAGCGGCTGCGCGCCGGCGGGGTGGACGTCGAGCTGGGCGCCGAGCAGGCCGCGGCCGCCGAGGGGGCCCTGGTCGGCTGGCTGACCGGCGTGCGCGAGCACCGACCCCACGTGGTGTGGAAGGTGGCGACGACGCTGGACGGGCGGGTGGCAGCCGCCGACGGGACCAGCCGCTGGATCACCGGCCCGGACGCCCGCGCCGAGGTGCACCGGTTGCGCGCCGGCTGCGACGCGGTGGTGGTCGGCTCGGGGACGGCGCTCGCCGACGACCCGCAGCTGACCGTGCGGGACCCCACCGGACGGGACGCCGACCGGCAGCCCCTGCGGGTGGTCCTGGACCGCCGCGGCCGGCTGCCGGCGACCGCCCGGGTGCTCGACGGTGCGGCGCCCACCCTGGTCAGCGCCGCAGCGACCCCGGCCGAGCTGCTCGCCGAGCTGTTCGACCGGGACGTCCGCCGGGTGCTGCTGGAGGGCGGGCCGACGCTGGCCGCTGCCTTCCTCACCGCCGGGCTGGTCGACGAGGCGGTGGTGCACCTGGCTCCGCAGCTGCTCGGTGCGGGTGCCGGCATGGTCGGGGACCTGGGAATCCCCACGATGAGTGGAGCGCTGCACCTGCAGGTCCTCGACGTCACCCGCCTGGGCGGGGACGTGCAGATCCGGCTGCGGCCCACCCGGCACACTGACGGGCCGCCGACGGACGGCCCGGACGCAGGAGGGAGCTGAGGTGTTCACCGGCATCGTGGAGGAGCTCGGCACCCTGACCGCGCGCGAGGAGGGCCCGGACAGCGCCGTGCTGCACATCCGGGCGGCGCGCGCGCTCGAGGACGTCGCGCTGGGCGACTCGATCTCGGTCAACGGCGTCTGCCTGACCGTCACCGGCGTGGCCCGCGACGAGGCCGACGGCACCGGCGTGTGGACCACCGACGTGATGGCCGAGACGCTGCGCCGCAGCAGCCTGGGCGCCACCGGTGTCGGCGACGCGGTGAACCTGGAGCGCGCGGTCACCGCGGCCACCCGGCTGGGCGGGCACATCGTGCAGGGCCACGTCGACGGCGTCGGCACCGTGGTGTCCCGCACCCCCGGCGACCACTGGGAGGTCGTGCGGGTCTCCGTGCCCGCCGACCTGGCCCGCTACGTGGTGGAGAAGGGCTCGATCACCGTCGACGGCGTCTCGCTGACCGTCAGCGCGCTCTCCGACGACGAGGAGGCCGACCGGCCCGAGCCGTGGTTCGAGGTCAGCCTCATCCCGACGACGCTGCGGGAGACGACCCTGGGCGCCCGCGCTCCCGGTGACCCGGTCAACCTGGAGGTGGACGTCATCGCCAAGTACGTCGAACGACTGTTGGGGGCCCGCGCATGAGCTGGCAGCTGGACTCCGTCGAGGACGCCATCACGGCGGTCAAGAGCGGCAGGCCGGTCGTCGTCGTCGACGACGAGGACCGGGAGAACGAGGGCGACCTCATCTTCGCCGCCGAGCTCGCCACCCCCGAGCTGGTGGCGTTCATGGTCCGCTACACGTCGGGCTACATCTGCGTGGCGGTCACCGAGACCGACGCCGACCGGCTGGACCTGCCGCCGATGTTCCGGGTCAACCAGGACCGCCGCGGCACCGCGTACACGGTCACCGTCGACGCCCGTGAGGGCGTGACCACCGGCATCTCCGCCGCCGACCGGGCACACACCATCCGGCTGCTGGCCGCGGCCGAGACCAACGCCGCCGACCTCGCCCGACCCGGGCACATCGTGCCGCTGCGCGCCAAGGACGGCGGCGTGCTGCGCCGGCCGGGGCACACCGAGGCCGCCGTCGACCTGGCCGTGCTCGCCGGGCTGCGCCCGGCCGGCGCGCTGTGCGAGGTCGTCAGCGAGAAGGACCCGGTGGGCATGGCCCGCGGCGACGAGCTGCGCGTCTTCGCCGACGAGCACGACCTGGCGATGATCTCCATCGCCGACCTCATCGCCTACCGCAAGCGCTTCGACAAGCTGGTCGAGCGGGTCGCCGAGGCCCGGGTGCCCCTGGGGCCGGGGGAGTTCACCGCAGTCGGCTACCGCAGCTCCTACGACGAGCGCGAGCACGTCGCCTTCGTCTACGGCGAGATCGGCGACGGCGAGGACGTGCTGGTCCGGGTGCACTCCGAGTGCCTCACCGGCGACGTCTTCGGGTCGCTGCGCTGCGACTGCGGGCCGCAGCTGCAGGCGGCACTGGCCGCCGTGGCGCAGGAGGGCCGCGGCGTCGTCCTCTACATCCGCGGTCACGAGGGCCGGGGCATCGGCCTGCTGCACAAGCTGCAGGCCTACCAGCTGCAGGACTCGGGCGTGGACACCGTGGACGCCAACCTCGACCTGGGCCTGCCCGCCGACGCCCGGGACTACGGCACCGGCGCGCAGATCCTGGTCGACCTGGGCATCCGCACCATGCGCCTGCTGACCAACAACCCGGCCAAGCGCGCCGGGCTGGAGGGGTACGGCCTGAAGATCACCGGCCGGGTGGGGTTGCCCAGCCACGTCACCGCGGACAACCTGGGTTACCTGCGCACCAAGCGCGACCGGATGGGCCACCTGCTGGACATCATCGAGCCGGAGCCGGAGGGCGACGTGCCGGCCCAACCGGCGCGGCGCGCCGACGAGCAGCCGATGTGACCGGCTGCCCCCCGGTCGACCGGCACACTGCACCGTCGTCACCGCGCAGCAGCGCCACACGCTCGCGCACCAGCACGTCCGAGGAGAGCTCATGAGCGGGTCCGGATCCCCCCAGCAGCAGCCCATCGACGCCAGCGGCCTGACCCTGGGCATCGTCGCCGCCACCTGGCACGGCGACATCGCCGACTCCCTGCTGAAGCGGGCGGTCGCCTGCGCGGAGGCCTCGGGCATCCCCGCGCCGACCGTGGTGCGGGTGCCCGGCGCCATCGAGCTGCCGGTGGTGGCCCAGGCGCTGGCCGCCACCCACGACGCCGTGGTCGCCCTGGGCGTCGTCGTCCGGGGCGGCACGCCGCACTTCGACTACGTCTGCGACTCCTTCACCGCCGGGCTGACCCGGGTGTCGCTGGACGCCGGGAAGCCCGTGGGCAACGGCGTGCTCACCACCGAGGGCGAGCAGCAGGCCCGCGACCGGGCCGGCATGGACGACTCCGGTGAGGACAAGGGCTGGGAGGCCACCGCCGCCGCCCTGCAGACCGCGCTGGTGCTCCGCGACCTGCGCGCGCCCAAGCACAGCACCGGCTTCGGCATCGACCCGGCGGGGGCGACCGGCGCGTGAAGTCCTTCGACGAGCTGTTCGCCGAGCTGAGCGCCAAGGTCGCGGCCGGCGACGAGGCCTCCGGCACGGTCACCGCCGTCCGCGACGGCATCCACGCCGCGGGCAAGAAGGTGGTCGAGGAGGCCGCGGAGTCCTGGATGGCGGCCGAGCACGAGGGCGCCGACCGGACCGCGGAGGAGATCAGCCAGCTGCTGTACCGGGTGCAGGTGCTGATGCTGGCGCGCGGGCTCTCCCTGCAGGACGTCTACGCTCACCTCTGAAGAAGGACCCCGTCCTCCTCACCCCTCGCACGCTCGGGGCGAGCCTCGGGACGGGGCCTGACCGTTCCATCACGTCACCGAGGAGTCCTCCAGTGCTGCGCGTCGCCGTGCCCAACAAGGGCGTCCTCAGCGAACCCGCGGCCGAGATGCTGGTCGAGAGCGGCTACCGGCAGCGGCGCAGCACCAAGGACCTCGCGGTGTACGACCCGGAGAACGACGCGGAGTTCTTCTACCTCCGCCCGCGGGACATCGCCGTCTACGTCGCCGCCGGCACGCTCGACGTCGGGATCACCGGGCGGGACATGCTGCTGGAGACCGCACCGGCCGAGGGGGCGGGGCTGGCCGCCGTCGAGGTGATGCCGCTGGGGTTCGGGCGGTCCTCCTTCCGGTTCGCCAGCCCGGCGGAGTCCGACATCGAGCAGGTCGCCCAGCTGGAGGGGAAGCGGATCGCCACCGCCTACCCCGGCCTGCTGCAGCGGTTCCTCGACGACAACGGGCTGAAGGCCGGGGTGGTCAAGCTCGACGGCGCGGTGGAGACCGCCTGCCGGCTGGGCGTGGCCGACGCCGTCTGCGACGTGGTCGAGACCGGCACGACGCTGCGCGCCGCCGGGCTGCGGATCATCGGCGAGCCGGTGCTGGCCAGCGAGGCGGTGCTGGTCCGCCGGGCGGGCGCGGAGGAGATCCCCCAGGTGGCGCAGCTGATGCGCCGGCTGCGCGGTGTGCTGGTCGCCCGGCAGTACGTGATGCTCGACTACGACTGCCCCAACGACCTGCTCGCCCGGGCCACCGAGGTCACCCCCGGGCTCGAGGGTCCGACGGTCAGCCCGTTGCAGACCGAGGGGTGGTCCGCCGTGCGGGCGATGATCCGCCGCGAGGAGACCAACCGGGTGATGGACGAGCTCTGGGAGGTCGGCGCGCGGGCGATCCTGGTCACCAGCATCGCCGCCTCCCGCATCTAGCACCGGCATGCTGGGCGGCATGCGCCGTGCCCTGCTCATGCTGCCGTTGCTCCTGCTCGCCGCCTGCGCCACCGGGTCGGACGGCGGGGCCACCCGGTCCCCGGCGCCGACCTCGGCAGCGCCCACGGACGACGCCGCCGCCGGGGGCGGGATCAGCCGGGCCGACAACGACCTGGTGATCGAGGTGGACCCCGGTGAGGGCGCCGAGCCGACCCGCTACACCTTGACCTGCGTCGGCTTCGTGGAGGGGGACCTCCCCGACGCCGAGACGGCCTGCGCACACCTGGAGGGCCTCGCGGACCCGTTCGCACCGGTGCCCGCGGACGCCGTGTGCACCCAGCAGTACGGCGGCCCGCAGACCGCGCGGATCACCGGCCTGTGGGGCGGCGACCCGGTCGACCTGGAGCTGTCCCGCACCGATGGCTGCCGGATCGCCCAGTGGGACCGGCTCGCGCCGCTGCTGCCCGTCGCCGTCGGCTGAACCCCGCCGGCCGGGCCGAGATGGGCCCGGCCGGCCGGCGGTCAGCGCCGGGTGGTGCGGTCGACCAGGTCGATGGCGGTGCACAACCCGAGGGACATCGCCCGGCCACTGGTCGAGCCGGTCGCCAGCAGCGCCGCGATCGCCGGGGCGAGGGCGCCGTCGCCGACCAGGCCCCGCAGCACCGCGGCGTACTCGCCGCTGACCTGACCTGCTGCGGCGTGCCGCAGCAGGGCCCGGGACAGCTCGGTGGTCCGGCCCGCGGCCAGCGAGGTGACCCCGGCGCCGAACCGCTCGGCCGCCGGGTGCCCGAGCAGGACCAGGCCGGCGGTCAGCCCGGCCAGCACGTCGTCGCCGGCCGGGGTGAGCCCGGGGCCGAGCCCGACCAGCCGGGTCGCGGTGCGCAGCGCGGCGTCGAGGTCGGCCCGGCGGACCGCCCCGCGGAGCGCGGCGAGCGGGCCGCTGGGGCCGGTCGGCAGGCCCGGCAGGGAGAACGCGCTGTGCGGCACCCCCTCGCCGTAGAGGGCGGTGCGCAGCTGGCGGACGCCTTCGGGCAGCAGCGCCGGACGTGCGCTGGGCAGCTTCGGGCGGGGATCCCACCAGGCGGCCGCGCTGACGGTCAGGTCGCCCACCACCAGCCGGCCGCCGCCGACCCGCGCGGGCGCTCCGGTCGGCACGGAGACCAGGGGGCGGCCGTTGGCCGGCCGGAAGAGCACGCACCCCAGGGGCAGCCGGGCGGCATCGGCGGTCAGCACCCCGACGACGTCCGGCCCCGAGGGCGTGGGCACCGTCAGGTACACGGCGGCGGGCACCGACAGCAGCACCCGGGCGGAGCGGACCGGGCCGCGCAGCAGGTCGGCCACCCCGGTGCTGGCCTGCGCGGGCACCGCGGTGCCCCCGGACCGGGGGAGGGGGAGCGCGGTGGTCCGGGAGCCGGATGGCAGGTGGATCATGGGGACCCCGGCGCGGGCCGCCCGTCCCGACCGGGTGGACGGTGCGGTCGCGGTCGCGCCGTGTGCCGTCCTGCCGTCCGGTCCCCTGGTGTCCGGAGTCCCGGCGTCGCCCTGCCCGCCGGTGCTCTCGTCGATGGTGCGCATGTGGCCCTCCACCCGTGCGGTCGCCGGGAGGTGGCTGGCATCGCCGGCCCCGTCCCGGTGTGCTCATCGAGGGCCGGAGAGGAGCGCTGGCCCCGCTGGGATGCGGGGACGGCCTACCATCCGACCCGGGACACAGGACCGGGCCACGAACCCAGGTGGGCGCGCCGTCCGGCTCTGTATGGCGATTCTCGCCAAGCTCGGCTTCTGGCGTCCAGGGACGTCTGACAAGATTCTCGTCGGATCGAGAAAGACGGGGCGCATTGGGGGTACACAGAGTGACTGAACGTGAGGCGTCCGTGACTTACGCTGCGAACAGCGAGCGGACGGCTACCTTCAGTGCCGCTTCGGCGTCCATCGAGCCGGTGCTCTCGCAGCTGCCGCCCTCCGATCGCACCGCCCTGCAGGACAGCATGGGCCTCACCGTCGACCAGCTGCTGCAGCTGCCGGGACTGGCCGGGGCGCTCGTCGTGGGTGGCGCCACCGGCACCCGACGGATCGTCCGGCACGTCGAGGTGCGCGACCCCGGTGACCTGGAGACCGCGGCCGGCCCGGACGTGCTCGTCGTCCTCTCCGCCCGGCTCCCGCAGATCGACGCCGCGCAGTGCCGCGCCCTGATCGAGGGGCTGCACCGCGGCGGCAGCGGCGCGCTCGCCTTCCGGTCCGAAGGGGGGCCCGGGTCCCCGCAGGGTGAGCTGCCCGCCGAGCTGCTGGCCGAGGCCGACCGGCGCGGCTTCCCGGTCGTGGCGCTGCCGGAGTCCACCCGGCGTGACGAGGTCGTCGCCGAGGTGCTCGGGGCGATCATCGACAAGCAGACGCAGGCGCTGAGCCTGGCCAACCGGATGCACAACCAGTTCATCGACGTGGCGCTGTCCGGTGGTGGGCTGGCCGAGGTGACCGTCCAGGTCTCCACCTTCCTCGCCGGGGCGGCCGTGCTCGGGCTCGGCCCGGACCGCGAGGTGGCCACAAGCGCCGGCCCACCGGCCGAGGTCGCCGAGATCCGCGACTGGCTGTGGCTGCTCGACGCCGCCGCCGACGACGCCTTCGCCGACCTCACGCCGTCGCGCCGCCTGTCGGGCAACCGTGCCGACCAGGGCGCGGTCACCCCGGCCGACGTGTTCGCCGACGCCGACATGTCCCCGGCCGACGGCATCCTGCTGGTGCCCGGCCACCACGAGCTCCCCGGCGGGGTGGGGGAGTACGCCGTCGCCCCGATCATGGCCGGCGAGCAGCGGCACGGCTGGCTGGTCGCGGTCAACCGGCACGGGCCGATGCTGCTCGGCGCCGGGGCGGTCCTCGAGCAGGCGGCGGTCATCGCCGCGTTGTCGGAGATCCGCTCCCAGGCCGTGCACTCGGTGGAGCTGCGCTTCCAGGGCGACCTGGTGCGCCGGCTGGTCGGCGGCTCGTTCGGGCACACCGAGCGGGCGCTGGCCTACACCCGGTCCTTCGGCTGGCGGCTCGACGGCCCGGTCATCGTGCTGGTGACGGCGACGGAGACGGTCGCCGACGCCGGTGCCGACCCCACCCGGGCGCTGGACGTGCTCGACCGGCTCGCCGACGGCTGGCGGGCCGCGATCGACAGCGAGGTGGCCGGAGCCGCCGTCGCCGGGCTGGCCACCGAGATCGTCACCGTCCTGCCGCTGGACGGCCGGACGCCGGAGGAGCTCTCCGCGCTCGTCACCGCGGTCACCGCCCGGGTGAACGCCCGGCTGCGCCGGGTCGGCCGGGTGCTGGGCACCGGGATCGGCCGGCCGGCGGAGTCGCTGTCGGCGTTGGGCGAGGCCTACCAGCAGTCGCAGCGCGCGCTCGTCGTCGGCCAGGAGATCCACGGTGGGCACGCCGTCACCCACTTCGACCAGCTCGGCGTGTTCCGGCTGCTGTCGCTGATCCCGGACAGCAGCGAGCTGCGCTCCTACGTCGACGAGGTGCTCGGCCCGCTGGCCGACTCCGCCGACGTCGACTCCAGCGACCTGCGCGAGACCCTGCGGGTGCTGCTGGAGACCAACCTCAACGTCGCCGAGTCCGCGCGCCGGCTGCACTTCCACTACAACACAATGCGGTACCGGATCGGCAAGCTGGAGCGGCTGCTGGGGCCCTTCACCACCGACCCGACGCTGCGGCTGAACCTGCTGCTGGCGCTGCACGCCGCGCGCATCCGCGGCCTCGACCAGCCGCACCGGCCGCCGATGGAGGGCCTGGCGGCCGCGGTGCTCGACGACGGGCTCGACCTGCTCGCCTGAGGTCGCCGGACCGTCCTCGACGTTGCGGCCCCGGGTCGCCGGCGTTACGTCTCGTCGCGGCGTGTCCCATCCGGCACGCCGCAACGGGAACGTGACCATCGGGGGCTGGTGCAACGCCCCCGGCGTCTGCCACTGTGCGATCCCTCAGCGCTGAGCTACTTCGCTCGGCGGGTGGATCGAGGAGGACCGATGGCGTTGGGCTGGAAGCTGCACGGGGACGGCAAGGCCCCGGCACTGGGTGAGGCGGTGGCGCCCGAGGAGCGGCTGTCCTGGCCCCTCACGGTCGGGATCGGCGCACAGCACGTGGTGGCGATGTTCGGTGCCACCTTCGTCTTCCCGCTGATCATGGGGCTGGACGCCAACCTGGCGATCATGATGAGCGGGATCGCGACGATCATCTTCCTGCTCATCGTGCAGGGGAAGGTGCCCTCCTACCTGGGCACCAGCGCCGCGTTCGTCGGTGGGGTCGCCGCGGTCCGCGCCCAGGGCGGGGACAGCTCCGACGTCGTCGGCGCGATCCTGGTCTCCGGCGTCGTGCTCGCGCTGGTCGGCCTGCTCATCCAGCGCGCCGGCGTCGCCACGGTGAACAAGGTGCTGCCCCCGGCGGTCACCGGCGCCGTCGTGCTGCTGATCGGCTTCAACCTGGCGCCCGTCGCGGCGGGCCTGTACTGGCCGCAGGACCAGTGGGTGGCGCTGGCCACGATGGCGTTCGTCATCGTGGTGTCGCTGGCGCTGCGCGGCTTCTGGGCCCGGATCTCCATCCTGCTGGGCCTGGTCTTCGGGTACCTGCTCTCGCTGCTGCTGGACACCTTCTCCCAGGCGGTCACCTACGACGAGGCGGGCGTCGGCACGGCGCACGACCGGGTCGACCTCAGCGGCATCGGCGACGCCTCCTGGTTCGGTCTCCCCGACCTCACCGCGCCGTCGTTCTCGGTCAACTTCTCGCTGCTGGTGCTCCCCGCGGTGATCGCGCTCGTCGCGGAGAACGCCGGCCACGTCAAGGCGGTCGGCGAGATGACCAAGCGCGACCTGGACCCGGTGCTCGGCCGGGCGGTCTTCGCCGACGGCGCCGCCACCGTGGTGGCCACCTCGGTCGGCGGCTCGCCGACGACGACCTATGCGGAGAACATCGGCGTCATGGCCGCCACCCGGGTCTACTCGACCGCGGCCTACTACGTCGCGGCCCTGGTCGCGATCCTGCTGGGCCTGGTGCCCAAGTTCGGGGCCCTCGTCAACGCGACCCCGGCCGCGGTGCTCGGCGGGATCACCGTCGTCCTCTACGGGATGATCGGCCTGCTCGGCGCCAAGATCTGGAAGGAGAACCGGGTCGACTTCGCGAACCCGATCAACCTGGTGCCGCTGGCCGCCGGGATCATCATCGGCATCGGCGACGTCCAGATGCGGTTCAGCGAGGAGTACTCCATCGGCGGCATCGCCCTGGGCACGATCGTCGCGGTGGTCGGCTGGCACGTCGCGCGGGCGCTCGCACCGGCGGAGATGAAGGACGCGCTCTACCAGGAGGGCGGCTTCGCCGCCGGCACCGGCCCGGCGCTGGGCGCCACCGGCAGCCACTCCACCGATGGCCGGACCACCGACCCCGGCGGCGCCGACCCCTCCGACGTCGACCGGGCCAACCGGTCCCGCTGACCCGGTCGCCCACCGGCCCCGCGGTACCGCCGCGGGATCAGGTGACCTGATCGTGCGTGCTCCTGGCTCAGCCCCCACGGTGAGCCAGGGGCACGCACGGTGAGCCAGGAGGCGCCGCCGGTGGCACGTCCGACCGCTGTGGGAGGAGACCGATGACCGCAGGGATCGACACCCCGGACCGGCGCGGCCGGACCGGTCTGGACCGGGTCGGCCGCGACCTGACCGGCAACGACGGCATCCGCGTGCGCGAGGTGGAGCTGCTGTCCAGCGACTGGTACGTGCTGCGCAAGACCACGTTCGAGCAGCGGCACCGCGACGGGCGCTGGACCACCGAGACCCGCGAGACCTACGACCGCGGCAACGGCGCGACCGTGCTGCTGTACGACGTCGAGCGCCGCACCGTGCTGCTCACCCGTCAGTTCCGCTTCCCCGCCTACGTCAACGGCCACCCCGACGGGCTGCTGCTGGAGACCGCCGCCGGGTTGCTGGACGACGACGACCCGGTCACCGCCGTCCGGCGGGAGGCCGAGGAGGAGACCGGCCACCGGGTCGGGGAGCTGACCCACGTGTTCGACGTGTTCATGAGCCCGGGCTCGGTGACCGAGCAGCTGCACTGCTACGCCGGTCCCTACGACGCGGGCACCCGCACCGACGCCGGCGGCGGGCTGGCCGAGGAGGGTGAGGACATCGAGGTCGTCGAGCTCGGCTTCGACGACGCCCTGGCTCGCATCGGCTCGGACATCGTCGATGCCAAGACGATCCTGCTGCTGCAGTGGGCGGCGCTGTCGGGACCGTTCGCCCACTGAGCGGGTGCGCGGGGCAACGGGTTCGCGCGTGAGCCGGGCCGGGACGGGGCACAGGCCGTCCGAGGCCGCGCCCGGCGGCTCCGAGGAGGCACGCATGACCGAGTCCGCCCACCCGCTGCAGGGGAAGGTCGCCCTGGTCACCGGGGCGTCGTCCGGGATCGGCGAGGCGACGGCGATCGCGCTCGCCGAGGCCGGCGCCGCGGTGGCCGTCGGTGCGCGCCGCCGGGACCGGCTGGATGCACTCGCCGAGCGCATCGGGAGCACCGGTGCCCGCGTGCTCACCCTCGACCTCGACGTCACCGACGAGCAGCAGTGCCGGACGGCGGTCGAGCGCACCCGCAGCGAGCTCGGCGGGCTGGACGTCCTGGTCAACAACGCCGGGGTGATGCTGCTCGGCACGATCGTCGGCGCCGACCCCGAGGACTGGCGCCGCATGCTGCACACCAACGTGCTCGGGCTGATGTACATGACCCACGCCGCCATCGAGGGCATGGTCGAGCAGGGCTCGGGCGACGTGGTCAACATCAGCAGCGTCGCCGGCCGCACCGCCCGGCTCGGCGCCGGGGTCTACAACGCCAGCAAGTGGGCGGTGAACGCCTTCAGCGAGTCACTCCGTCAGGAGGTCACCCAGCGCGGGGTGCGGATCGGGCTGGTCGAGCCGGGGGCCGTCGCCACCGAGCTGTCCAGCCACATCACCCAGGCCGACGCGCGACGCCAGTCGCAGGAGATGGCGCAGACGATGCGCACCCTCGACCCGGAGGACGTCGCCCGCGCCGTGCTGTACCTGGTCACCCAGCCGCCGCACGTGGCGGTCAACGAGGTGCTGGTGCGCCCCACCGACCAGCAGCGCTGACCGTCAGCCTTCCAGGACACCCCTGAGGGTGGCCAGGTCGGCGGCGACCGCGGCGGCGTCGGCCTCGAAGGCCGCGTCGTCCGTGCCGGGCCGGCGGCGGAGGGTGAAGACGACCTCGCAGCGGTCGCCGTCGGGCAGCACCCGCAGCGGGTTGGACACCGTCGTGCCGTCGGGCAGGACGACGTCGTGGTCGAGGACGCCGAAGGCGTTCTCCGGGGCCATGCGCACGAGCACCCGGCCCATCGGCGAATCGGCCACCCATTCGCCGTCGACCTCGGTGATGCCGGCGGCCAGCCCGGCGGCCCACTGCGGCAGGTGCGCCGGGTCGCGCGCCCACGCGTAGACCTCCGCGGCCGGCCGGTCGATGGTGACGCCGAGGTGCCGGGACTCGCTCATGTGCGCATCGTGCCGCACCCACCGACTGGCATCTCAAGATCACCTGGGGCAGCCTCGTCGCCGTGACCGACGACGACCGCCGCTGGGCCGAGGCGCTGTCGGTGGTCGAACGGGCGCCGAGCGCGGACACCCGGGACCGGCTGCGCCGCGCCCGGTTGCTCCGCTGGTCGTGGGCGCTCGCCGTCACGGTGCTGGCGCTGGCCGGTGGGCTGCTCCTGGCGGTGCTGGCCGGGGACGCGTGGGTGCCCGACACGGACCGCTCCGGCGGCTGGCCGGCGGCCGGCCTCGTGGTCCAGGGCGCTGGCCTGGCGGTGATGCTCGGCTACGGGGTGGTCGCGTGGCGGACCGGGCTGTTCCGGGCCGCGTGGTCGCAGTTCCATCCGACCGCCGTGCTGAGCCGGGCCCAGCGGCGCACGCTGCGCGCGCAGGTGCGCGGGCGGGCGGAGGTCGATCCGGCCCGGTTGCCGCTGGCCCGGGAGGTGGCGCGGCAGTTCATGCGGCAGCGGCACCAGCTCGTGCTGATCGTCGGCGTCGTGGTGCAGCAGCTGGGGCGTGCGATCGGTGCGCCGACGCGGTCCACCGTCATCTTCACGGCGGTCGCGACCGTGGTGCTCCTGGTCGTGGCCGCGCTGGTGCACCGGGAGGCTCGGCGCGCGGAGCGCTTCCTCGCCGACCACCCGGATCCCGCGTCCCGCGCCTGACCGCGCCGATCCGGCCAGCGTCCGGGACGGGACCGCCAGACCCAGCGCGACGTCCGGAAACCGCCGGTGATCGTCGCTGGCGGGTTCTAACTTCGGGTCCGTGTCCGCTCCTCGACGTCCCCTGGTGCTGCTGGCCGTCTCCGTCACCGTGCTCGCCTGGGCCTCCGCGTTCATCGGGATCCGCGCGGTCGGGGAGGACCTCTCGCCCGGCGCCCTGGCGCTGGGCCGGCTGCTGGTCGGCGCCGCCGTCCTCGGCCTGCTGCTGGTGCGCCGTGGCTGGGTCGCGCCGACGCCGGGGGAGTGGCGGCTGCTGCTGGTCTGCGGCGTCGGCTGGTTCGGCATCTACAACGTGGCGCTCAACGCCGCCGAGCAGCACCTGGACGCCGGGACGACGGCGATGCTGGTCAACATCGGCCCGCTGCTGATCGCGCTGCTCGCCGGGGTGCTGCTCGGCGAGGGGTTCCCGCGCTGGCTGATGGTCGGGCTGGCCGTCGCCTTCGCCGGAGTGCTGCTCATCGGCCTGGCCACCCGGGAGTCCGGTGCCGACCTGACCGGCGTGCTGCTGTGCCTGGTCGCCGCGGTCACCTACGCCGGTGGTGGTGGCGCAGAAGCCGCTGCTGCGCCGGCTGCCCGGGCTGCAGGTCACCTGGACCGCCTGCGCCATCGGCGCGGTGTGCTGCCTGCCGTGGGCGGGCGTGCTCGTCACCGACCTGCGCACCGCCCCGGCGTCCTCGATCGCGGGGATGGTCTACCTGGGTGCGGTGCCGACGGCGATCGCGTTCAGCACCTGGGCCTACGCGCTCTCCCGGATGGACGCCGGCCGGCTGGGCGTGACCACCTACCTGGTGCCGCCGCTGGTGGTGCTGATGGGCTGGCTGCTGCTCGACGAGGTGCCGCCCGCGCTCGCGGTGGTCGGTGGTGTGGTGTGCCTGGCCGGGGTGGGCATCTCCCGACGCCGCGGCCGGGTGCGCCGGCCGGTGCCGGTGCCGCAGGAGACGGCCACCACCGGCTGACCGGTGCTCAGGCGGTGGGCACCCCGACGCCGGGCAGCGCGGCCACCACGGCGTCCATCGCACCGGGCACGAGCGAGTAGTACGCCCACACCCCGCGCTTGTCCCGGGCCAGGAAACCGGCGTCGACCAGCACCTTGAGGTGGTGGGAGACCGTCGGCTGGGACAGCCCCAGCGGCTCGGTGAGGTCGCAGACGCACACCTCGCGGCCCGCCCCGGCGGCGACCAGGGAGAGCACGCGCAGCCGGGCGGGATCGGCCAGCGCCTTCAGCGTGCGGGCCAGCTCGCCGGCGCGGGCGGCACCGAGGCCGGCGCCCAGGGGCACCGGCGCGCACCCGGGGGCCGACGAGGGCAGCACCTCGAGGGTCAGCGACGCGGGCGTTCCGCTGTTGTTCACCAGGCCAGTGTCGTGCCCGCATTGACGTCTGTCGATCCCCTGGTGCAGAGTTCTCGCACGGATAGACCGTCATCGATCCGTCGCGTCGCGGCGGGGAGGAGTGCCCGCCCGATGAGCGACACCGTCGCGGAGAACCCGCGTCCCAGCACCGATCTCGAGACCCCGGTGCTGGCCCGCCTGTCCACGCTGGACCGGTTCCTCCCGGTGTGGATCATCGTGGCGATGGTCGCCGGGCTGCTGCTCGGCCGGCTGGTGCCCGGGCTGGACGACGCCCTCGACGCCGTCCGGATCGGCGAGGTGAGCCTGCCGATCGCCGTCGGCCTGCTGCTGATGATGTACCCGGTGCTGGCCAAGGTCCGGTACACCGAGCTCGACCGGGTGACCGGCGACCGCAAGCTGCTGGGCGCCTCGCTGGCGCTGAACTGGCTGGTCGGCCCGGCGCTGATGTTCGCGCTGGCCTGGCTGCTGCTGCCCGACCTGCCGGAGTACCGCACCGGCCTGGTGATCGTCGGCCTGGCCCGCTGTATCGCGATGGTGCTCATCTGGAACGACCTGTCCTGCGGCGACCGCGAGGCCGGCGCCGTGCTGGTGGCGATCAACTCGGTCTTCCAGATCCTCGCCTTCGCCGTCCTGGGCTGGTTCTACCTGCAGGTGCTCCCCGGCTGGCTGGGGCTGGCGACCACGTCGGCGGAGTTCAGCTTCTGGGCGATCGTGGTGTCGGTGCTGGTCTTCCTCGGCATCCCGCTGGTGGCCGGCTTCCTCACCCGCACGATCGGTGAGCGGGCCAAGGGGCGCGACTGGTACGAGGGCCGGTTCCTGCCGAAGATCGGCCCGGTCGCCCTGTACGGCCTGCTCTTCACCATCGTCATGCTCTTCGCCCTGCAGGGCGACGCGATCACCTCGAACCCCTGGGACGTCGCCCGCATCGCGCTGCCGCTGCTGGCCTACTTCGTCCTGATGTTCGGGGGCTCGTTCCTGCTCGGCATGCGGCTGCGGCTGGGGTACGCGAAGACCGCGACGCTGGCCTTCACCGCTGCCGGCAACAACTTCGAGCTGGCGATCGCCGTCGCGATCGGCACCTTCGGGGTCACCTCCGGCCAGGCGCTGGCCGGCGTCGTCGGCCCGCTGATCGAGGTGCCGGTGCTGGTCGGCCTGGTCTACGTCTCGCTCTGGGCCGCCCGGCGCTGGTTCCCCGGCGACCCGACCGTCCCCGTCACCGCACCCGAGGGAGTCCGCTGATGACCAGCACCGAGCTGCGGGCATGACCCGCCGCCTGGTCGTCATCGGCGGCAGCGACGCCGGCATCTCCGCCGGCCTGCGCGCCCGCGAGCTGGACCCGGCCGCCCAGGTCACCGTGGTGGTCGCCGACGCGTACCCCAACTACTCGATCTGCGGGATCCCGTACCACGTCTCCGGCGAGGTGCAGCCCTGGCAGTCGCTGGCGCACCGCACCGCCGCCGACCTCGAGGCCGCCGGGCTGACCCTCCGGGTCGACACCCGGGCCACCGGCATCGACGTGGCCGGGCAGCAGGTCGCGGTGACCGGCCCCGACGGCACGGCCGAGCTGCTGCCCTACGACGAGGTCGTCGTGGGCACCGGCGCGGTCCCGGCGGTCCCGGCGATCGCGGGCGTCGGCCCGGGCGGGCTCGGGCCGGCCGACGGCGTGCACCTGCTGCACACCATCGGCGACATGCACGCCCTGATGGCGAGCCTGGCCGGTCGATCGGTGGGCAGCGCGCTCGTCGTGGGCGCCGGCTACATCGGCGTGGAGCTGGCCGAGGCCCTCGTCGCCCGGGGCATCGCCACCACCGTGGCCCAGCGCCCGGCGGAGGTGCTCACCACGGTCGACGCCGAGCTGGGCGCCCTGGTGCGGGCGGAGATGACCGCCCACGGTGTCGAGGTGCTCACCGGCACCACCGTCGAGGCGCTGACCCGCACCGCCGACGCCCGGATCGCCGTCACCGCCAACGGCCGGCCGGAGCGCGCCTTCGACCTGGTGGTCGTCGTCGCGGGCGTCCGGCCCGACGTGCGGCTGCTGGTCGACGCCGGGGCGAGCACCGGCGCCGGGGGCGCGGTCGTCGTGGACGAGACGATGGCCACCAGCCTGCCGCACGTGTGGGCCGCCGGCGACTGCGTGGTCACCCACCACCGCCTGCTGGGCGTCACCTGGCTGCCGCTGGGCACCACCGCGCACAAGCAGGGCCGGGTCGCGGGCGCCAACGCCGTCGGCGGCCACGCCCGCTTCGCCGGCATCGTCGGCACCCAGGTGGTCAAGGTCTTCGACCTGGTCGCCGCCCGGACCGGCCTGCTGGAGCACGAGGCGCTCGCCGCCGGCTTCCGGCCGGTGACCACCCAGACCAGCCCGGACGACCACAAGGCGTACTACCCCGGCGCCCGGCCGATCACGATCCGGGTCACCGCGGACGCCGACACCGGCCGGCTGCTCGGGGCGCAGCTGGTCGGTCGGCTGGGCAGCGAGGTCGCCAAGCGGGCCGACGTCTACGCCACCGCGCTGTTCGCCGCGATGACCGTGGACGGTCTGGCCGACCTGGACCTGGCCTACACCCCGCCACTGGGTTCACCCTGGGACGCCGTGCAGATGGCCGCCCAGGCGTGGAGCCGGGAACACCGCCCGACCCGCATCGACCCACTGCCCTCGGCGCTGGCCGAATGAGCCCCTTGAACGAGGAGATCCCCGTGAGTGACCGTCCCAGCGTCCTGTTCGTCTGCGTGCACAACGCCGGGCGCTCCCAGATGGCCGCCGGCTGGCTGCGCCACCTCGCCGGCGACGCCGTCGAGGTGCGCTCCGCCGGCTCGGTGCCCGGCGACCAGGTGAACCCGTCCGCCGTCGCGGCGATGGCCGAGGTGGGCATCGACATCTCCGACCAGCGACCCAAGGTGCTCACCACCGACGCCGTCGAGGCCTCCGACGTCGTGATCACCATGGGCTGCGGCGACGCCTGCCCGATCTTCCCCGGCAAGCGCTACCTGGACTGGGCGCTGGAGGACCCCGCGGGCAAGGGCGTGGAGTCCGTGCGCCCGATCCGGGACGAGATCGAGACGCGCATCCGTGGCCTGCTCACCGAACTCCAGGTGCCGGTCGCGCCGTGACCGGCACGCCGTCGGTCCTGTTCGTCTGCGTGCACAACGCCGGGAAGTCCCAGCTGGCTGCCGGCCTGATGACCGACCTGGCCGGGGACGCCGTGGAGGTGCACTCCGCCGGGACCGCTCCGGGAGAGGCGGTCAACGAGCAGGCCGCCCGGTCGCTGGCCGAGCTGGGCATCGACATCTCCGACCAGGTGCCGAAACCCATCACGGAGCAGCTGGTGCGGGACGCCGACGTGGTGGTCGTCCTCGGCCGGGAGGCCCGGGTGGAGCCGGTGGAGGGGACCCGGGTCGAGACCTGGGACACCGACGAGCCGTCCGAGCGCGGCATCGAGGGGATGGCCCGGATGCGCCTGGTCCGCGACGACATCGCCGCGCGGGTGCGCGTCCTGGCCGGCGAGCTCGGGGTGCCCACCGGGCGGTGAGTGCGCCGGGCCGCGGTCACCCCGCCCGTGGGGCGTACATGATGAGGGCGACGCCGACCAGGCAGACGAGCGCACCGAGGACGTCGTAGCGGTCGGGCCGGAAGCCGTCGACGACCATGCCCCAGGCCAGGCTGCCCGCGACGAACACCCCGCCGTAGGCGGCCAGGATCCGGCCGAAGTTCGCGTCGGGCTGCAGGGTCGCGACGAACCCGTAGGCGCCCAGCGCGAGCACCCCGGCCCCGATCCACAGCCAGCCGCGGTGCTCGCGCACCCCCTGCCAGACCAGCCACGCCCCACCGATCTCGGCGACCGCGGCCAGCAGGAACAGCAGCAGGGAGCGGGTGACCGTCACGGCGGACAGCCTGCCAGGAGCCGCCCCACCTGCCGGCCGGTCAGGCGTCCGAGGCGGAGGCCCCGATGCTCACCGGCTGCGGAGCCGGACCGCAGCAGCTCGCCGGCTCCGGCTCCTCCGCCGACCACCCGTGCGCGCTGCCGGTGGCGAAGCCGGCGCCGGCGGTCTCGCCGGCCTCCCGGGCGCCCAGGTCGGTGCTGCACACCCCCGTGGCGGGCAGGTGGAGCTGCACGGCGTCGGCGACCTCGGTGTCGCCGGCCAGCGCGGCGGCGACCGAGCGCACCTGCTCGTAGCCGGTGGCCAGCAGGAACGTCGGCGCACGGCCGTAGGACTTCATGCCCACCAGGTAGAAGCCCTCGTCGGGGTGCGCGAGGTCGCGGTGCCCGTGCGGGGGCACCGTGCCGCAGGAGTGGAAGTTCGGGTCGATCAGCGGCGCCAGCCGGGCCGGTGCCTCCACGGCCGGGTCCAGCGACAGGCGGACCTCGCGCAGCAGATCCAGGTCGGGGCGGAAGCCGGTGGCGGCGGCCAGCGTGTCGACCTGCAGGTCGACCGGGGCACCGTCCCGGCCGGTGCCGGTCACCCGGAGCCGGCCGTCGCCGGCGGGGGCCAGGCCGGTCAGCGTGACCTCGCGGTGCAGCTCGACGTGGCCGGCCTGGACAGCGGCCTTCAGTGTCGACCCCAGCAGGCCGCGGGCCGGCAGGCCGTCGGCGTCGCCGCCGCCGTACAGCCGGGCGGGGGAGCGGCCGCGGATGGCCCAGCTGATCCGGGTGCCGGGCTCGCTGCGCTGCAGCTCCACCAGGGCCAGCAGAGTGTTGGCCGCGGAGTGGCCCATGCCGACCACCAGGGTGTGCTTGCCGGCGAACCGGGGCCGGTCGGTGCCCAGCACGTCGGGCAGCGGGCCGACCAGCCAGTCGCCGGCCTGCTCCTCGCCGACCGCCGGCAGGCCGGCGGCGCCCAGCGGGTTGGGCTGACCCCAGGTGCCCGAGGCGTCGATGACGGCCCGCGCGGTCAGGTCCTGGACCTGCCCGTCCGCGACGACCCGCACGAGGTACGCCCGGCCCTCCCGGCCGACGGTGCGCGTCTTGTCCACCCCGACCCGGCTCACCGCGACCGCCCGGGCGCCGGTGCGGATCCGGCCGGCCAGCTGCGGGGTGGCGGCCAGCGGGGCCAGGTAGCGCTCGACCAGCTCGGCGCCGGTCGGCAGCTCGGCGCGGTCGGGGGACTCCCAGCCGGTCGGCTCGAGCAGCCGGACGGCGGCGGCGTCGACGTCGTACTCCCACGGGGAGAACAGCCGGACGTGCCCCCAGGCGCGCACCGCGGCGCCCACCTGGTTGCCGGCCTCGAGCACCAGCGGCTCCAGGCCCCGCTCCAGCAGGTGTGCGGCGGCTGCCAGGCCCACGGGCCCGGCGCCGATGACCACGACCGGCAGGTCGTCGGTGGTGTACGCGCTCATCTGTGCGTCCGTCCTCGCTCGTCGATCGATGCCCAACCTCGAGGCACATTAACAGCGAACACTGTTGACAGCAACGCCGATGTGGCACACTCGCGGGCATGCCGCAGGACCTGGACGTGCGCCTCCTCGACGTCGACGAGCTGACCTCTCCCGCCGACCGCGCCCGGCTGCTCGCGCCGCAGCTGAAGGCGCTTGGCGACCCCAACCGGCTGCACCTGCTGCTGCTGCTCGCCGAGGGCTCGCGCACCGTCCGGGAGCTGACCGACGCGACCGGGATGAGCCAGACGCTGGTCAGCCACCACCTGGCGCCGCTGCGCGAGCAGGGGCTGGTCACGATTACGCCGAAGGGCCGCAGCAACGTCTACGCGCTCTGCTGCGAGGCCCTCGCCGGCCCGGTCAAGGCCCTGGCCACGCTGGCCGCGCTGACCCCCGAGGGCGCCGACGCCTGCTGTCGCTGACGAGGTCCGGGTGCGGCGGAGGCCGCTCGGGTCGGTCGGTACCTGGGAGTGGTGGGGCGGCGTGCGACGGGTGTGACCAGCGGGGTGCGCTGCTCGTGCGGCGCTCCGTGTCCAGCCTCCCGGGACGACCGTTCGTGTCTAGCATCGCCCTCGGGTCGGCAGTGCTGTCGGCGCCATCCATCATGCCCCGGCCGGCCGACCCCGGCCCGCCTCGAGGACGTGCGTGATCTCGTACAGCAACCCGACGAACACCCAGGAGTGGGCCGCGGTCGGCCTGGCCGCCGGTCGCCCTCCCGTCGTGCCGGACACGTCCCCGAAGCGGGCGCCGTCCGGGAGCTCAGCCCGCAGCGGGCAGCCAGCCGGGCGCCCCCGTGCCGCGTCCGGGCTGCTCGGCGCGGTGGCTGCCGCGCTGGCCCTCGGCGTGCTCCTCTCGCTGCTCGGTGAGGAGGTGGGCTGGGTCACGACCCTCCGTGCGGCGGCCGCCGTGGCCGTCCTCACGGCCGTGCACAGCGGCATCGCCGCCGTCGCCCTGCCCCGGGCCGGCGTCCTGGTCCGGCTGCTCCTCGGAGCGGTCACCGGCCTGGCGGTGGCCGGGATCGGCGTGTGGATGTCCGGCCTGGTCGACTGGTTCGCCTTCCGGTGGCTGGTGGTGGCCCTGCCCGCCCTGGTCTGGTTGCTGCCCGCGGCCCGGGCCGGCTGGCGGCTCGACGCGGCACCGGGTCACTGGGTGGCGCGTGCCCGGCGGTACGGGCCCGTCCTCTGGGGGGTGGCCGGGGCCTGGCTGATCGCGGCCCCCACCCTGGCCGAGCGCATCGGCGCCACGGCGGGTGACGTGGCCTTCCGTCAGTACTACGTCGACGTGAGCTGGCACATCGCGCTCACCGCCGAGGGGCTCGACCGGGCGCCCGAGGTCTACCCGTGGATCCCCGACGTCCCGATCGGGTACTCCTGGCTCTTCTTCGGCACCCTCGCCTTCCTGGGCAACCTGACCGGCGCGACCGCGGCCCAGCTCGTGCTCGCCATCGGGCCGACGCTGATGGCCGTCCTGGTGCCCGTGGGGCTGGCCGGGGCTGCCTGGGTGGTGAGCCGCAGCCGGCTGGCCGCCGCGCTGGCGCCGCTGCTGTTCGCGGTCATGCGCGGCCCGGTGTTCGCCTCGATCGAACAGGTGCAGCAGACGCCTGGCTGGGTGCTGATCAACCGTGACTCCACCAACGCCCTCGTCCTCGCCGTGATCGTCCTGCTGGTGACCCAGGCGCGGGGTGGCCCCGGACGCCGTACGGCCCAGGCGGCCTCGGTCCTGCTGCTGTTCGTGCTCACCTTCGCCGCCGCCGGTGGCCGGGGCGGCGCCGTCGTGCCGATCCTCGGGGCCGCCGGCCTGGCCTGGCTCTCCGGGCTGCGCTTCCGTGACCGGCGGTGGCTGCTCACCTGTTCGGCAGCGGCGATCGGGGTCGCGATCGTCGCCGCCACCTTCGGCGTGACCCGCTCATCCGGGAGCTTCCGCCTCGACCCGCTGACGTTCCTCCCGGAGCGGTCCGCCGGGACGCACGGTGCGATGGACCTGCAGCTGGCCGCCATCGCCGTCATGCTGCTGATGACCGCCTCGCTGCTGCTGATCGGCCGGGGGATCCCGCAGGCCGCCGTGGCTCGGCCGGTGCTGATCGGCGGGGCGATCGCCGGAGTGGCGGGCCTCTCGCTGTTCGGCCACCCGGCGTTCTCCCAGCTCTACTTCTTCCACGCCTGCTGGCCGTTCCTGGTGGTGGGGCTGGCCGTCCTGCTCGCGGGCGCGGTGCGCGCCCTCGGGGCGCTGGTGCTGCTCCCGGCGGCCGCCGCCGTCGTCGCCACCCAGCTGGTGTTCCAGCCGCCGGAGTTCCTCCCCGTGTCGCCGTGGCCGGTGCGCGCCGGGGCGGGCGCTCTGCTGGTCCTGGTGGTGTTGGTCGCCGTGGGCCTCGTCCTGGCCCGCCGGCACGGCGTGCTCCGCGGGCTCGTGGGCGCGCTGCCGGTGCTGGTGGTCGCGCTGCAGCCCTGGGCGTTGCCCGAGGTGCTCCACCCGTCGATCATGGTCCTGCCCGCCGCGACGGGCGGCACGGTCAGCGACGGGCAGTTGGCGGTGCTGGCCGAGCTGCGGGAACGGTCCGATCTCGACGACCTGGTGGCGACCAACAAGCACTGCCTCGGCGGGGACGTCGCGGCGGGCTGTGACCCGCGGTGGTTCACCGTCGCCGCCTTCGCCGAGCGTCGGGTCCTGGTCGAGGGCTGGTCCTACGACTACACGTGGACGACGTCGGGGAACGACAACGCGCCCTACTGGGATCCCGAGCTGCTCCGCGCCAACGACGGCTTCATCGCCGCCCCGAACCCGCAGGACTGCGAGGTGCTGCGGGGCGAGGGCGTCGAGTGGCTGTACGTCGACCACCGGGAGGCGTGGAGCCCCGCCCTGGCCGAGTACGCAGACCTCGTGGCGGGCGCCGACGACGCCTCGCTCTACCGGCTCCGCCCCGGCTGCGGCTGAGCCCGGGGCGGCCCCCCGCTGACGTGGGTCAGCGGCGGGGTGCCCAGGGGTCCTCGGGGTCGAAGTCGTCAGGCTCGTCGTCGGCCGGCCCGGCGGCGGTCGCACCGGTCGCCGTCGCGGGCGGCTGGGTCGGGGCCTGCTGGGCCGTGGAGGACCGGGTCGTGGACGGCTGGGGGCCCCGCTGGGCCGCCGCCTCCAGGGCGGCGTCCCGCTCGGCCGCCCGCTGGGCGCGCGCCAGCCGCGCGTCCTCCCGCAGCTGCCGGCGCGACGGCGAGCCGTCGGGGTTGGTGAGCCGCCACCAGCCGTCCTTCTGCCGCCACAGCGCGATCCCGGCGACGGTGAGCCCGATCGGGATCACGTAGGCCGCGACCCGCTCCATCCCGCCCTCGCCGAGGAAGAGGAAGACCGCGGCGCCGAAGAAGATCGTGCCGATGACGCCGATCAGGCCCAGGACCGCCAGGGTCGTGCCCAGTGTCTCGGACCTGGGGCGCACGCCGTAGGCCAGGGCGATGAGGCCGATCCCGCCGCCCAGGAAGTGGGCTGCTGCCGCGACCTCGTGCACCGCTGCCACCGAGTCGGCGGGGAAGAGCCCGACGAGCAGCACGCCCAGGCCGGCGACGGTGAGCAGCACCCGGGCCAGCCGGCCGCCGAGCCCGGCGAGGCCGGGGCCCAGGAGCAGGGCGCCGGCGGTGATCAGCAGGCCCTGCAGCACGAAGGAGCCGTTCATCAGCAGCCGGGCGGGGGAGTCGCCGGCGCCCAGGTCGCTGATCACGTCCCGGGAGTAGGAGTAGCCGCCGTACCGGGCGGCGGCGATCGCCTCGACGGCGAAGAACTGCAGGGTGAGCACCCAGGCCACCCCGCCCCAGCGGTACCGACTGTCCGTCACGGGAAGCCATGGTCCCAGCCCGGCCTGTGCGTGGTGCACCACGGTCCGGTCATGTCATCCTTACATCCGTTGAGATGTTCGGACGATGAGGGGACCCCTGTGGACGACGCCTGCGACCTGCTGTGCCTGGACCTGCCGCACGCCGAGGAGGTGCGCGCCCGCCTGCTTCCCGCCGACCGCTCGACGTCGGCCGCGGAACGGGCGAAGGCGCTGGCCGACCCGACGCGCCTGCGGGTGGCCGCGGCGCTGGCGGCCGGCGGCGAGCTGTGCGTCTGCGACCTGGCCTGGGTCACCGAGCTGGCGCAGAACCTGGTGTCCCACCACCTGCGCCGGCTGCGGGCCGCCGGCCTCGCCGACGCCCGGCGGGACGGCAAGCTGGCGATGTACCGGCTCACCCCGGCCGGCACGGCGTTGCTGACCGCGCTGGTCGGGGTGCCCCAGGAGGCCGGCGCTCCCGAGGAGGTCGGCCGGTGAGCGCCGTCGCTGCGGACCGGGCGGTGCTGGTCCGCCGGGTGCGGCTGCTGGTCGCCGCAACGATCAGCTGGAACGTGGTCGAGGCGGTGGTGGCGATCAGCGCCGGCATCGGGGCGTCCAGTGCCGCGCTGATCGGCTTCGGCCTGGACTCGGTCGTCGAGGTCTCCTCGGCGGCGGCGGTGGCCTGGCAGTTCGCCGGCCGGGACCCCGAGGCGCGGGAAAGGGTGGCGCTGCGGATCATCGCGGTCGCGTTCTTCGCGCTGGCCGCCGTGGTCACCGCTGAGGCGCTGCGACTGCTCCTGGGCGGCGCCGAGCCACGCCACTCGACGGTCGGGCTGGTGCTGGCCGCGCTCAGCCTGGCGGTGATGCCACTGCTCGCCCTCGCGCAGCGGCGCACCGGGCGGGCGCTGGGCTCGGCTTCGGCGGTGGCCGACTCCCGCCAGACCCTGCTGTGCACCTACCTGTCCGCGGTGCTGCTGGCCGGGCTGCTGCTCAACAGCACGCTGGGTTGGTGGTGGGCCGATCCGCTGGCGGCGTTGGTGATCGCGGCCGTCGCGGTGCACGAGGGGCGAGAGGCCTGGCGGGGGGACGCCTGCTGCGGCCCCGCGCTCGTCACGCCGGCCGACGCCGGCGACGGCTGCTCCTGCTGCGACTGACCTCCTCAGGCCGGCCGGTCGCCAGGCTCGACCCGGGCCAGCAGGGCGGCGTACTGGCCGGCCGACAGCCAGGACGGGTTGCTCCCGGCCGGCATCCGCACGACCTCGGCGGTGGCGAAGGCGCCGTCGGCGAGCAGCTCGGCCCGGCCCACCGGCTCGGTCAGCCGCCGCCAGTGCACCCGGACGACGGGCCCGCGCTCCGGGTCCTCCTCCGGGGTGGCGGCGATCGAGCCCAGCGCGTGCACGCCCGGCCGGTCCCGGCCGCTGACCCACAGCACGCACGGCTGTCCGGGACGCAGCAGGGCCAGCCGGTAGGACCGGCGCACGCACCGGTCGACGGTCACCGCCCCACCCGGTGCCCAGCCGGGGGCGACGGCGTCGGCCGGATGGCTGCTCTTGAGCAGCCAGGCGCCGATGTCGGAGGGGACGAGGTGAGGTGCGGCGGAGGGCACCCGGCGAGCCAACCAGGCGTGGCGGTACGGCACCGTCCGAGTCCGGTCGGTGGTGGGCCATCCGAGCTCGAACTGCCGGACCGGCGGGTTCCGCTTAGCGTTCGGGGCGTGCCGCTCCCCGTGGTCCCCTGGTCCGCCGTCGGACACCGCGCGAGCGGCCTGACCGCTGGATCGGTGCGCCGCGAGGGTGGCCGCGACGACCTGCCGCTGCGCGGACTGGTGACCGACTCCCGGGCCGTCACCCCGGGCGCGCTCTTCGCCTGCGTCCGCGGCGGCCGCACCGACGGTCACCGGTTCGCGGGCGCGGTCCGGGACGCCGGCGCCGCGGCCCTGCTCGTCGACCACCCGGTCCCGGTGGACCTGCCCCAGCTGGTGGTGCCCGCGGTGCGCCCGCTGCTCGGCCCGCTGGGTGCCCTGCTGGCCGGCGACCCGGCCGACGAGCTCCGGCTGGTCGGGGTCACCGGCAGCAACGGCAAGACGACGACGAGCACCCTGGTGCGCGGGGTGCTGGGCGCAGCCGGGGAGTGCGCCGGCGTCGTCACCACCCTGGGTGCGCGGGTCGGCACCGAGCAGCGCAGCACCCGGCTGACCACGCCGGAGGCGCCGGAGCTGCACGCGCTGCTGCGCTGGATGCGCGACGAGGGCGCCACGAGCGCCGTGGTCGAGGCGTCCTCGATCGCGCTGGACGTCGGCCGGGTCGACAGCGTGCACGTGCAGGTCGCCGTCTTCACCGGCTTCGAGGAGGACCACCTCGACCACCACGGCACCCTCGAGCAGTACTGGGCCAGCAAGGCGCTGCTGTTCCGCCCGGAGCGCGCCGACAGCGCCGTCGTGGTCGTCGACGACCCGTGGGGACGGCGGCTGGCCGACCAGACCGAGGTGCCGGTGACCCGCGTGGCGACCACCGCGGAGGTGCCCGCCGACGTCCGGGTGCTGCGGTGGCGGACCGGGCCCGCGGGCACCGCGCTGCTGGTCGCCGACGACGGCGGTCCGCACCGGGTGCGCTCGCCGCTGGTCGGCCAGGTGCACGTCGGGAACATCGCCGCGGCCTGGGCGACCGGCCGTTCCCTGGGGCTGGACCCCGAGACGGTCGCCGCCGGGATCGCCGGCACCGCGCCGCCCGCCGGGCGCAACACGCTGCTGCGCGGAGCAGCGGGGCCGCTGGTCGTCGTGGACTACGCGCACACGCCCGGGGCGCTGGCCGCCGCGCTGCGGACCGCCCGCGGGCTGAGCGGCCCCGGCGGCCGGGTGCACCTGGTGCTCGGCGCCCGTGGTCGCCGGGACCGGTACAAGCGGCAGGGGCTCGGCGTCGCGGCGCGGGCAGCCGACGAGGTGTGGCTGACCAACGAGGGCAGCCACGGCGAGCGGCCGCAGGCGATCGTCGACGAGCTCCGGGTCGGCCTCCTCGGCGGGGCCGCCGTGGTGCGGACCGTGCTGGACCGCGGGGAGGCGATCGCCGCCGCCGTGCAGGCCGCCGGGCGGGCCGACGTGGTGCTGATCGTCGGCCGAGGGCACGAGACGACGATGACCGACGACGGTGACCCGGTGCGCTTCGACGACGCCGAGGTGGCCCGGGCGGCGCTGGACGACCTCGTGGACGAACTGGTGGCCGAGCGGGCCGGCTGACCCGGCACGCGGTGCCCCCGCTCACAGCGGCAGGCTCGGCACCATGACGGCAGCGGGGGAGCAGTGGGCGGGCCACCGGGTCGGTGAGCCGGGCTTCCGCCGCGCCGCCGCCGCGGTCTTCCTGGCCGGCCTCGCGGTCTTCGCCACCCTGTACGCGCCGCAGACACTGCTGCCGGAGCTCACCCGTGCCCTCGGGGTCTCCCCGGCCGCCTCGACCTTGGCGATCTCGGTCAGCACCGGGGCGCTGGCGGTGGGGCTGCTGGTGCTCGGGCCCGTCTCCGACCGGCGTGGGCGGACCCCGGTGCTGCACGCCTGCCTGACCGCCACGGCCGTGCTCTCGGTGCTCACCGTGTTCGCACCGGCCTGGTGGGTGCTGCTGGTGCTGCGCGGCCTGCAGGGCTTCGCCCTCGCGGGGCTGCCCGCCGTCGCCGTCGCCTACCTGCGGGAGGAGCTGCACACCTCGGTCAGCGGCCGGGCGATCGGGCTCTACGTCAGCGGGACCGCGATCGGCGGGCTCTCCGGCCGGCTGCTCACCGGCCTGCTCACCGAGCTCGGCGGCTGGCGGGCGGCGCTGGCGGGCGTCGCCGTGCTGGCGGTGGGGTGCGCGGTCGCCGTCCGGCTGCTGCTGCCCCCGTCCCGGCGCTTCGTCCCGCTGGCCCGGGAGGGTCCGCTGAGCCGGCAGCTCACCGCGGCGTTCACCGACCCGGCACTGCTGGCGCTCTACGGGGTGGCGGCGCTGCTGATGGGCGGCTTCGTCGCCGTCTACAACGCCGGCACCTTCCGGCTGGAGTCGGCGCCGTACTCGCTGTCCCCGGCGATCACCGGCCTGGTGTTCCTCGCCTACCTGCTCGGCTCGGCCAGCTCGCCGGTGGCCGGCTGGCTCGCCGACCGGCACGGACGGCGGGTGGTGGTGCCGGGGGCCGTGGCGGTCATGGGGGCGGGCATCGCGCTCACCGTCCCGACGCCGCTGTGGTGCGTCGTGCTGGGGGTGTGCGTGCTGACCACCGGCTTCTTCGCCGCGCACGGCGTGGCCAGCGGCTGGGTCGCGGCGCGTGCCCAGCGCGGCGGCCGACCGGTCGGGCAGGCGGCCTCGCTGTACGCGTTCTGGTACTACGTCGGCTCATCGGTGGGCGGCACCCTCGCCGGGCGGGCCTGGCAGGACGGCGGCTGGCCACCGGTGGCGCTGCTGGCCGGCGGCTGCACCCTCGTGGCGCTGACGCTGAGCCTGGCGCTGGGCCGGACCCGCCCCCTGGGCGGGGGCTGACCCCGGGACCGGTGGCCCGGGGTCAGCCCCCGGGGGAGTCAGGGCCTCACTCGGTGGCGTTGTGCTCGTACGCGCCGGCGGGGTCGGCGTCGTCGGAGCCGACCGCCTGGCGCTCCAGCTCGGTGCGGTGCTCCATCGCCTCGTCGGACAGGTGCGGGTCCTTGGCGTGCTCGCTGCGGTCCCGCGGGGCCGGCTCGGTGGTCTCCATCACGTCGTCGAGCGTCGGCTCGTCGCTGGGGCTGGTCATCCTCGTCCTCCGCTCTCCTGCGTCCGGCTGGTCCGGACCGTCGGGGAGTGGGGTATCCCGCGGGACCCGGGCCGCAAACCGGACCGGTGGGGCCGGGGCGGCCCGGGCGGGCATCAGCCGCGCTTCAGCTGCTCGGCGGGGAGCCAGGCCTCCACCAGCACCGGACCGTGCTCACCGGCGACGGTGTAGGCGACCCGGCCGTGCCAGCCGTCCTCGCGCTGCCGCCACTCGACCAGCAGGCCCGGCCAGGTGCCCGGCGCATCGGGCGGGTCGTGCACCCAGCAGTGCCGCCCGTGCCCCTGCCCGCCCGGCCGGCGGGCATCGGCTGCCGTCGGTGGCGGGGCGGTGGCCGGAGGTGGTGGAGGTGAGGGCGCAGTGACGCCCGAGCGGGCGGCGCGGTCGGCCAGGGAACCGACGCCCTGCCGCCCTCGGTGCATGCCCCCAGCCACCTGACGATGCTCTCACGTCGTCGAACGCACGTTCGACCGGAGCGCCGGCGTGCGTGTCAGGTGCCGCGCCGCGGTGACCCGCAGGATCCCTGGACCGGGCTGCCGGCGCCGCCCCGCGGACGGGCGTCGCCGCCGGCCGACACCCGCCGCCACTCCCGCGGGCTCATGCCGAGGCGGGCGCGGAACCGGCGGCTGGAGTGCGACGGGTCGCCGAACCCCCTTGAAGCCGCCCGCCGAACACAGGCGGTGGAGCTGCCGAACCGACATCGTGTGGGCGGCCGCCACCGTCCCCGGTCCCAGCTCCGGGTCTGCGAGGTGCCGGAGCACCCAGGACCGGACGTTCCTCGACTGCACCTCGTCGGTCGGTGACCCGGGCTGGTCGGCACCTGCGGCCGAGGCGAGCAACGCCCGGGCGAGCTCCACGGTGGCGGTCGCCACCGCAGCCGCCTGCGGGTCGTGGGAGAGGCGTTGGGCGTCCCGGGTGGCCCGGGTGACGTGCTCGCGCACCAGGTCGTGCAGCGGGCTGGCCGCCAGGCGGGGGACCGCCCGACGGACGACGTCGGCTGACAGGGCCAGCCGGCTCAGCGGCACGTGCAGGGCGCGGCCGGTGCAGTGACGCCCCTCCCAGTCGAAGGTCTAGGGCGCCGTGAGGTCGGCGGCGGTGAACGCCCCGGGCGCCACGCGGCGGAGGAGGTCTGCCTGCCCGTGACGAGCGTTCCCGCTCTCCTGCACGTGGAGGGACACCACCGGCGGTCGGTCGTCCCCGCGTCGCGACCGGCGGTGCCCCAGTGAGAGCGCGCCGGTGAGGGCGGCCCGGGTGACGGTCAGCCCACCCGGCTCCCAGGCGTCCAGCCGGGCCGCCAGCGGCGCGTCGGCGTCGTGCAGCTCCACCCGGGAGGTCATCCCCGCCTGCAGGCGCTCGACCACGGCGGCCGGCCGGCGGTCGGCGCCGGTCAGCTGCCGGCTGTCCAGGAGCGTGACCATCGCGCCTCCCCGTGCGGGTGGTCGGCGACGCTGCCGCGGGCACCGTCATCGTGCGCCATCGTGAGGTCACCGGGAAGTGGTGCAGCCGCGGCCGGACCGGTCACCCGCGCACAGTCGTGCTCCGCCCACCGAGGGTGGGCACAGCACGAAGAGCTCGTACCGGGGACGGGGCGGCGAACAGTCGTGGGGGGGGGGGGGGGGGGGGGGGGGGGGGGGGGGGGGGGGGGGGGGGGGGGGGGGGGGGGGGGGGGGGGGGGGGGGGGGGGGGGGGGGGGGGGGGGGGGGGGGGGGCGGGGCGGGCGGGGCCGCCCAACCCTGGGGCCCGGCCCCGGGGGGGGGCGCCCCCCCCCCACTTCCCGGGGACTGCCTCCGGGTCGGGCCCCGGCGCGGACAGGCCGGGTGGGCGAGCGGCAGGCAGGGGCCAGCACCGGGCAGCGACAACAGCACCGGGCAGCGACAACACAGTCCGGCGACGTCGTCGTCCCTAGCGTGCTGCCCCCACCCAGGCCGAGACGATCAACGCCGACCTGCTGGAGTTCGTCCGCAGCTGACGCGTGCGGCCGCCGAGCCGGGCCGGGCAGGGTGCCCGGCCCGGCTCGGCGTCAGCTCTTCTTCTTCCTCGCGCGCGTGGCCTTCTTCGTCGTCCTGCGGGGCCGCTCGGGCTCGGCAGGCGCCGGCCGCAGCCCCTCGGCGAGGATCCCGGCCACGGCCTGCACGCCCGGGTGGCCGGCGAGCTCCTCGGTGGGCACCGGCAGCGGGAGGCACCAGTTGGGCCGGTCGGTGGTGCCGGGCATGTTCGGTCGGCGTTCCACGGCCAGCGCGTCGTCCAGCGTCGCCGACAGCAGTGTGGACGGCGCCGTCGCCAGCCGCCGGTGGGCGGCCTCGACCGCCTCGACGGGCGTGGCATCGGCCGGGACCGACGTCAGCCGCGCCAGCAGGGAGGCCCGGCCGCGCTCCAGCTCCTCGTCGGTGCCGACCCCGTGCTCGCGCTGCTCGGCGAGGTCCGACCCGGTCCACAACCCGGCCACCGTGGGCAGGTCGTGGGTGCTGATCGCGGCCATCGCCTCGGCCGGCCACTGCGCCGGCTCGTCCTCCTCGAACCACAGCAGGCGGTAGGACAGGATGCCGTGCTCGGCCATCGCCTCCCGCACGCCCTCCTCGACGGTGCCGAGGTCCTCGCCGACGACGATCGCCTGGGCGCGGTGGCTCTCCAGCGCGACGATGTCGAGCATGTCCTCGTAGGGGTAGCGGACGTACGCGCCGTCCGCGGCCCCACCACTGGCCCCGGGCCCCGACTGCGGCACCCACCACAGCCGGAACAGCCCCATCACGTGGTCGACCCGCAGGCCACCGGCGCCGGCCATGGTGGCCCGGATCGACTGGATGAACGGCTCGTAGTCGGCGGCCTGCAGGCGCCAGGGCACCAGCGGCGGGGAGCCCCAGTCCTGGCCCTGGCTGTTGAAGGCGTCCGGCGGGGCGCCGACGCTGACCCCCTGGGCCAGCACGTCCTGCCAGGCCCAGGCGTCGGCGCCACCACCGGCGACGCCGATCGGCAGGTCCTGGATCACCGTGATGCCCTCGGTGGCCGCGCGCAGCTGGACGTCGAGCAGCCACTGCAGCCAGGCGTGGAAGGCGACCTCGCGCTCGTGCCCGGCGGCGAAGTCGACCGCACCGGCGCCGCGCGGGTCGCGCAGCTCCTCGGGCCAGGTGTGCCAGTCGGGCCCGTGCACGTCGGCGATCGCACACCAGGTCGCCCAGTCCATCAGCGGCTGCCCCTGGTGCCACCACCAGTCGCGGAACGGGCCCTCGTCGATCCCGGCGTCGAACACCCGCTGCAGCACCCGGCGCTTGACCGCCCAGATCGCGTCGCGGTCGATCAACTCGCCGTCGTTCAGCGCCCGGCCGGCGTCGGCCTCGGCGTCGACCGCCTCGATCCCAGGCACGTCGGCGATGCGCAGGTACACCGGGTTGCGGAACCGGCGGGTGGCCGGCAGGTAGGGGCTGTCCTCCTGGCCCTCGGTCGGGGCCACCGCGTGCAGCGGGTTGACCAGCACGAAGCCGGCGCCCTGCGCCTGGGCGAACTCGCGCACGGTGCGCAGGTCGCCGAGGTCGCCGATGCCCCAGCTGTCCCGCCCGCGGGTGGCGTACAGCTGCACCGCCCAGCCCCAGCCGCGCCAGCCCTCGGGCAGCCAGCAGCGGCCGGGGGAGACGATCAGCCGCCGCTCCCGGCCGTCGGCGGTGCGCAGCCGGTGGTAGCCGAGCGGGAAGTCCTCGGGCAGCGAGCCGTCGACGCGCCGGACCGCGCCGTCCTCGCAGGTCACCTCCGCACCCTCGACCTCCAGCGGGTCGCCGGGGCGGGCCACGATCGGGGCCCGGTCGAGCAGGTCGGTCGGCGGGTGGCCGATCACCTGCCGCAGCAGTTCGATCGTCTCCTCGGAGACGGTGTGCTCCTCGTCGAGGGCGTCGAGCCAGCTGGCGTCGATGCCCCAGGCGTCGGTGGTCGGCTTCGCGGGCGTGCTGGTCACCCCCTGATCCTCTCCGCTGCCGGCCGCCGCTGCCGGATGAGCAGCCCAGGTCACGTCGGGCGGCCGCACGGCAACGAGATGAGCACAACCGGTGGAGCAGATTGGTTAGGCAAGCCTACCCTCATGTAGAAACACCGCATGATCACTGATCAGGCCCCTCCCGCCAGGTCGCGCCCTCGCCGTCCCCCTCACCCTGCTGGCCGGCTGCGGTTCCGACGCCGAGGACGACACCACCGCGGCCCCCTCCTCGAGCGAGGCCAGTGCCTTCCCGGTCACCATCGAGCACGCCTACGGCACCACGGAGATCCCCGAGGAGCCCACCCGGGTCGTCTCCCTCGGCTACACCGAGCAGGATGCGATCCTCGCCTTCGACGTGGTCCCGGTCGCCGTCCGCTACGCCTTCGGCCCCGAGGACGATGTCTTCTTCCCCTGGGCCGACGAGGCCGCCGGTGACGCCGAGGTGGAGATCCTGCCCCGCGCAGAGGTCGACCCGGAGGCGGTCGTCGCCCTCGACCCGGACCTGATCGTGGCCGTCACCGCCGGGCTCACCGAGGACGAGTACGAGACCTTCAGCGCCATCGCCCCCACCGTCGTCCAGCCGGCGGAGTACACCGCGTTCGGAACCCCGTGGCAGGAGCAGACCCGGGTCACCGGGCAGGCGCTGGGGCAGCCCGAGCGCGCCGAGGAGCTCATCGCCGACGTCGAGGCGCAGATCGAGCAGGCCCGCGCCGACCACCCCGAACTCGAGGGGAAGACCGTCACCCTCTCCGGCCCGGCCTACGAGGGGGAGTACCCCTTCCACACCTCCGCGGACACCCGCACCCAGTTCTTCCTCGACCTGGGCATGACCGTCGACCCCGCGCTGGACGCCGCGGCCGACAGCGAGTTCTACGGCACGGTGAGCCGCGAGGAGGCCCGGATGCTCGAGGCCGACCTGATCGTCTTCCAGTCCGGCTCGGACGCCGAGCGGGCCGGCATCGAGGGCGACCCGGTGCTGTCCGGCCTGGGGACCGTCATCGACGGCCGGGTGGTCTTCGCCGAGGGGTCGGACTACGACGCCCTGCAGTTCTCCAGCGCGCTGAGCCTGCCCTACCTGCTGGACGACTTCGTGCCGGAGCTGTCCGCCGCCCTGGGCTGAGCCCGCGCTCGGCGCCAGCTCTCACGCCGACCCGCCGCGCGGTTTCGTGCGGCGGGTCGGCGTCGCCGTGGCCGGGTCCTCCGGCCACGGGTGGCGCGGGTAGCGGCCGCGCAGCTCGCTGCGGACGGCGGGCCACCCGGTGACCCAGAAGCCCGCCAGGTCGCCGGTGGTGGCGATCACCCGCGAGGCGGGGGAGAGCAGCTGCAGGCGCAGCGGCCGCCCGGCGACCACCGGGGCGTCGGCCCAGCCGAACACCTCCTGCACCCGCACCGACAGGGTGGGCACCGCCGGGTCGGTGTAGTCGACCCGCAGGCGCGAACCGGTGGGCACCTCGACCCGCTCGGGCACCACCTCGTCCAGCCGCCCGGCCAACTGCCAGGGCACCAGCGCCTGCAGCGCCGCGGCGACGTCGACCCGCTGCAGCGCCGCCCGGTCCCGGGCCGCGGCCACCGCGGGGCTGTCGGCGAGCGCGGCCAGCAGCGCGGCGTCGTCCACCGCAGGCCACGGCTCACCGAGCCCGACGTGCGCCGCGGCGAGCCGCTCGCGGAGCGCGACGGCGGCCGGCGTCCAGCGCAGCAGCCCCAGCCCCTCCCGGCGCAGCCCCTCGGCGAGGGCCGCGCCCACCGCCGCCGGCTCGGGGTCGGCCAGCGGCCGCTCGGTGAGCACCACCGCGCCCAGCCGGTCGGCCTGCACGGCGCGCACGTCGCCGTCGCGCCAGGAGACCTCCGGACCGGTGCGGCGCACCGACGCGCCGGCCTCCAGCGCGGTGGCCTCGTCGACGGCGACCGCCAGCCGGACCCGCGCATCGGCCCGGCCCGGCGCCCGGTCGGCGGCGGCCACCGCCAGCCAGGTCGCGCCGCCGAGCGCGGTGCCCGGCGTCAGCTCCGCGCCGGTCCCGGCCGCCAGCAGGTAGGTGCGCTCCGCGCCCGGCCGCCGGTGGGCCAGCCACTCCGGGTGCGCCAGCCCGACGACCAGCCCGGCCGCCTGGTCGTCGGGGACCGCCCGGTTCGGCGGCGCATCGGGCACCGCCCGCGTCAGCCGGTCGGCCTCCTCCCGCCACCGGGCGGCCGGGCCGCCCCTCGCGCCCCGCAGCCCGCGCCACTCCGCGACCAGGTCGTCCGACCGGGGCGCGAGGTCGGTCGACAGCAGCGCCACCACCTCCGCGGCGCGCCGCCGGCCGACCAGCGGCGCGCCGTCGAGCAGCGCCCGGGCCAGCCGCGGGTGGGCGCCGACCGCGGTGAGTGCGCGGCCGCGAGCGGTCACCCGCCCGGCGTCGTCCACGGCCCCCAGCTCGCGCAGCGCCGCCCGGGCCACGGCGAACGCGGCCTCGGGTGGTGCGTCGGGGAGCGCCAGGCCGGTGGCGTCGGGGGAGCCCCAGCAGGCCAGCTCGAGGGCGAAGCCGGTCAGGTCGCCGACCGCGATCTCCGGCTCGGCGGTGGCCGGCAGCCGGTCGTGCTCGGCGGCCGACCACAGCCGGTAGACCCGCCCGGGCGCCTCCCGGCCGGCGCGGCCGGCGCGCTGCACTGCCGCCGCCCGCGAGACCCGGACCGTCACCAGCGCGCCGAGCCCCCGGGCGACGTCGAAGCGGGGCACCCGGGCGAGTCCGGCGTCGACGACCACGCGCACCCCGGGCACGGTCAGGCTGGTCTCGGCGACGTCGGTGGCCAGCACGACCCGGCGCCGCGGGCCGGGGGTCAGGGCGGCGTCCTGCTCCGCGGCCGGCAGCCGGCCGTGCAGCGGGCGGACGTCGGCGTCGACCCCGGCGAGCCGGCCGGCCACCCCGCCGATCTCGGCCGCGCCGGGCAGGAAGACCAGCACGTCACCGGTGGACTCGGCCAGCGCCCGGCGCACCGTGCCGGCCACCGCGTCCAGCAGCCCCGGGTCGACCCACGTGCCGTGCGGCGGGGTCACGACCGGTCCGGGTGGGCACCAGACGGTCTCGACGTCGTGCAGTGCGCCGGTGGCCTCGACCACCGGGGCCGGGACGCCGTCGCCGCCCAGCAGGGTGGCCAGCCTCGGTGCCTGCGCCGTCGCCGACATCGCCAGCAGCGCCAGCTCCGGGCGCAGTGCGGCCCGCGCGTCGACGCCGAAGGCCAGGGCGAGGTCGGTGTCCAGCTGCCGTTCGTGGCACTCGTCGAGCACCACCGCGGCGACCCCCGGCAGCTCCGGGTCGGCCTGCAGTCGCCGCACCAGCAGGCCGGTGGTGACCACCTCCACCCGGGTGGCGTGGCTGCGCCGGCTGTCGCCGCGCACGCTGTAGCCCACCGACCGCCCGACCGGCTCGCCGACCAGCGCCGCCATCCGCCGGGCGGCTGCGCGGGCAGCGACCCGGCGGGGTTCGGCGACCAGCACCCGTCCCGGCAGGCGGTCGGCGAGCGCGAGCGGGACCAGCGACGTCTTGCCGGTTCCGGGTGGGGCGACGAGCACCGCGCTGCCCGCGGCGGTGAGCGCGTCGGTGAGCCCGGGCAGCACGGCGCGGACCGGCAGGTCGGCGCCCGGTGTTCCCGGCGGTGGCAGCACGCGGACAGTCTTCCCGGCCGGGAGGAAGACGTCCGCCCCTTGTCCTGGGACGTGATACAGGCCACAGTGGCTGCTCGGGACGACGTCGTCTGCGTGGAGGTCCAGGTGGCCGGTCAGGGCAGGGAGAACGGCAGGGATCGACCGGGTGCTCCAGCGCCCCGCCCGCCGGACCGGGTGCGCAACGTCGCGCTGGTCGGGCGGGCGGGGGCGGGGAAGACGACGCTGGCGGAGGCGCTGGCGGCCGCCACCGGCGCGGTGCCCCGCGCCGGGCGGGTCGAGGACGGCACCACCTGCCTGGACACCGACGAGGTGGAGGTGCGGCTGCAGCACTCGGTGACGCTGCACGCGGCCACCGTCGAGCACGACGGCCACCGGATCACCCTCTTCGACACCCCCGGCTCCCCGGACTTCCTCGGGGAGCTGCGAGCCGCGCTGCGGGCGGCGGACGCCGCGCTCTTCGTCGTCTCCGCGGTCGCCGGGGTCGACGCCGGCACCGTGCAGCTGTGGGACGAGTGCGCCGCGGCCGGCCTGCCGCGCGCCGTCGTCGTCACCCAGCTGGACCGGCCGCGGGCCGACGTCGCCGAGGTGGTCCGCTCCTGCGCGGCGCAGCTGGGCGCCGGAGTCCACCCGGCCCAGCTGGTCGAGGGCGGCGCCCTGGTCTCCCTGCTGGAGCCGGGACCGGGGTCACCGGAGGCCGACCGGCTGCGGGCCGAGCTCATCGAGGCGGTGATCGCCGAGAGCGAGGACGAGACGCTCCTGGAGCGCTACCTCGACGGCGCCCCGATCGGCCTCGCCGAGCTGGTCGCCGACCTGGAGACCGCGGTGTCCCGGGGCGCGTTCCACCCGGTGCTGTGCGCCTCCCCGCTGACCGGGCTGGGCATCGGTGACCTGCTGGACCTGCTGGTCACCGGCTTCCCCTCGCCGCTGGAGCGGCCCTGCCCGCCGGTGCTCCGCCCGGACGGCGCCCCGGCCGGCCGGGTGGCCTGCGACCCCGACGGTCCGCTGGTCGCCGAGGTGGTGAAGACGACGACCGACCCCTACCTGGGCCGGGTCAGCCTGGTCCGGGTCTTCTCCGGGCGGCTGCGGCCGGACATGCCGGTGCACGTGTCCGGGCACGGGGAGGGGCACGGGTGGGGTGACCGGCACCCCGACCACGACGCCGACGAGCGGGTCGGCGCGATCTCCTGCGTGCTGGGCAGCGTGCTCCGCCCGGTGGCCGAGTGCCTGGCCGGTGACGTGTGCGCGGTCGCGCGGCTGGCGACGGCGGAGACCGGCGACACCCTGTCCGCCCCGGACCGGCCGCTGGTCGTGCAGCCCTGGGAGCTGCCCGAGCCGCAGCTGCCGGTGGCGGTGGCGGCCGCCTCCCGCACCGACGAGGACCGGCTGGCCGCGGCGCTGACCCGGCTCACCCTGGAGGACCCGACCGTGCGGGTCGAGCGGCGGGCCGACACCGGGCAGCTGCTGCTGTGGTGCCTGGGGGACGCCCATGCCGAGGTGCTGCTGGAGCACCTGCGCACCCGGTACGGCGTCGCCGTGGACACCCCGCCGGTGCGCGTCGCCCTCGTGGAGACGCTGGCGGGGGAGGCGACGGTCACCGCCCGCCACGTCAAGCAGTCCGGCGGGCACGGCCAGTACGCCGTCGTCGTGGTGGAGGGCCGGCCGGGCGCGCCCGGGTCCGGGATCACCTTCGCCCAGCGGGTGGTCGGCGGGGCCGTGCCGGCGCAGTTCCACGGCAGCGTGGAGAAGGGCATCCGCGCGCAGGCCGCGCGCGGGGTGAGCGCGGACCGGCCGCTGGTCGACGTCGCGGTCACCCTGGTCGACGGCAAGGCCCACTCGGTCGACTCCTCCGACGCGGCCTTCGCCGCCGCGGGAGCCCTGGCGCTGCGCGAACTCGCCGCCGCGGCGGGCACCCGCGTGCTGGAACCGTGGTGCCGGGTGGAGGTCACCGTGCCGGTCGACGCGGTGGGCCCGGTGCTGGGCGACCTGGCCGGACGGCGGGCCCGGGTGACCGGCAGCGACGTCGGGCCCGGCCCGGAGGAGACGACGGTCCGGGCCGAGGTGCCCGAGCGCGAGCTGCTCGACTACGCCCGGGCGCTCCGCTCGCTCTCGCACGGCACCGGCAAGTTCCACCGCGAGCCGCTCGGCCACGAGCCGGCCCCGGCCGCGGTCACCGCCGAGCTGCAGCCCGCGTGAGCGCCGACCGCGGGACGCGGGAGGTCCGGACCGGCTCCTCGGCCTCGCGGGCCGGGACGCCGGTCGACGAGGACCAGCCCAACGTCACCGACACCTCCGTCCCGCCCCGGCGGCAGTGGGCCGGGCGGATCGGCGGGCCGGTGGCTGCGCTCGGCGTCTACGTCCTGCTGGCCCAGGACGATGCGCTGAGCACGGCCGGGCGCACCACCGCGGCGGTCGGGGTGCTGCTCGCGGTCTGGTGGATGACCGAGGCGCTGCCCTTGCCGGCGACGGCGCTGGTGCCGATCGTGGCGTTCCCGCTGCTGGGGGTGCTCCCGGTGGGCGAGGCCACCGCGCCCTACGCCGACCCGAACATCTTCCTGTTCATGGGCGGCTTCATGATCGCCCTGGCGATGCAGAAGTGGGAGCTGCACCGGCGCATCGCGCTGCTGACCGTGCGCGCCGTCGGCACCAAGCCGCCGCGGCTGATCGCCGGCTTCATGATCGCGACCGCGTTCCTGAGCATGTGGGTCAGCAACACCGCCACCACCGTGCTGATGCTGCCGATCGGGCTGAGCGTGCTGCTGCTCGTGCTCGACCGGGTCGCCGCGGGCAGCGGCGACGCCGAGGCCGTCGACGCGGCGGTCGACGCCGACGGGGGACCGGCCGTCACCGAGCTGATCCGGGACACCGACACCCGCAACTTCGCCGTCGCGCTGATGCTGGGCATCGCCTACGCCGCCAGCATCGGCTCGCTGGCCACGCTCATCGGCACCCCGCCCAACCTCATCCTGGCGGCGTTCGTCCGGCAGAACTACGACATCGAACTCGGGTTCGGGGAGTGGATGCTGCTCGGCCTGCCGCTGGCCGTGGTCTTCCTGGCGCTGGCCTGGCTGGTGCTCACCAAGGTCGCCTTCCGGTCCTCGCTCCGGGAGATCCCCGGCGGCAGGCAGGTCATCCAGGCCGAGCTGGAGCAGCTCGGGAAGATGTCCCGCGGCGAGTGGACGGTGCTCGCGGTGTTCGTCGCCACCGCGCTGCTCTGGGTGTTCCGGCAGCCGCTCACCGGGTGGACGGCGCTCACCGACGTGCTGCCGTTCGTCGCCGAGCTCAGCGACCCGGCGATCGCGATCGCGGCCGCGGTCGCCCTGTTCCTCATCCCGGTGAAGGCACGGGAGGGCGTCTCGGTGCTGGACTGGCACACCGCCCAGCAGCTCCCCTGGGGCGTGCTGCTGCTCTTCGGCGGTGGGCTGAGCCTGGCCGCGGCGGTCCAGGAGAGCGGGCTGGACGAGTACATCGGCGGCCAGGTCGGCGCGGTCGGTGCGCTGCCGACCATCCTGCTGGTGTTGATCACCGCGGGCGTGGTGCTGCTGCTCACCGAGGTCACCAGCAACACCGCCACGGCCGCCGCCTTCCTGCCGGTGCTCGGCGGGGTGGCGCTGGGGCTGGACCTGCTGCCCCTGGTGCTGCTGGTGCCCGCCGCACTGGCAGCCACCTGCGCGTTCATGCTCCCGGTGGCGACCCCGCCCAACGCCATCGTGTTCGGCTCGGGCTACGTCACGATCGGGCAGATGCTGCGCGCCGGCGTCGTCCTCAACGTGATCGGCATCGTGCTCATCACCGCGGCGGTCTACCTGCTCGGCGGGATCGCGCTGGGCATCACCTTCTGAGCGCAGCCACGGGCACGTTTCCCGCCGGCCGGTGGGTGGGCACGAGGCGCCGGGGCACGGGACCGGCACGTCGTCCCAGGTCACCCGAGCCGGGGTAGGAGGACGTCGTGGAGGATCTGCACCTGGGGTATGCGCTGGTCGGCAGCCTGGCGGTCGCGCTCGCCGCGCTGTCGAGCAAGATGCGCGAGCTGCCGTTGAGCGAGCCGCTGCTGGCCCTGGTGCTGGGCGTGGTCGTCGGGCCGCAGGTCCTCGGGCTGGTCGAGGTGGCCGAGCACCTGCGCTCCACCCTGGTCGAGGAGATGGCCCGGGTGCTGCTCGCCGTCTCGCTGATCGGCGTGGCCCTGCGCTACCCAGTGCGCCGGCTGCGCCCGGTCGTCACCCCCACCACCGTGCTGGTGACCGTGGGGATGGCCGGGATGGCGCTGCTCTCCGCGGGCCTGGCCTGGCTGGTGCTCGGCGTCCCGGTGGTCCTCGCCGCCCTGATCGGTGCCTGCGTCACCCCGACCGACCCGGTGCTCGCCTCCAGCGTGGTCACCGGGAAGCCGGCCGAGGAGCACCTGCCGGTCCGCACCCGGCAGCTGCTGTCGGCGGAGTCGGGCACGAACGACGGGCTGGCGCTGCCCCTCGTGCTGCTCGGGATCGCGCTCGTGCTCGGCGAGTCCCTGGGCCACGCCGCTGTCGACGGCGTCTACCAGGTGGTGGTCGGCGTCGTCATCGGGGCCGTGGTCGGGTTCATCGCCGGGCGCTCGGTCAGCTTCGCGCTCAGCCGCAACGACGTCTCCGAGGGCGCGTCGCTGGTGTTCACGCTGGTGCTGGCGATCGCGGTGCTCGGGATCGCCCGGCTCGCCAACGCCGACGGCATCCTGTCGGTCTTCGTCGCCGGGCTGGCCTACAACGCCACCGTCGCCCAGGACGAGGTCGGTCCGCAGAACACCATCGACGAGGGGATCAACCGGTACCTGGTGCTCCCGCTGTTCCTGCTGCTGGGCATCCTGCTGCCGTGGTCGGCGTGGGCCGACCTCGGCTGGGGGGCGGTGCTCTTCCCGGTGGCCGTGCTCCTGCTGCGCCGGCTTCCCGTGCTGCTGGCCCTGGCCCGCCCGCTGGGCCTGCGGTTGCGGGATGCGGTCTTCCTGGGCTGGTTCGGGCCGATCGGGGTGAGCGCGCTGTTCTACCTCTCCTTCAGCGAGGAGGAGGGCGTCACCGACCCCCGGCTGTGGGCGGCCGGCACGCTCGTGGTCGCGGCCAGCACGGTGGCGCACGGCGTCAGCTCGGCACCCGGGCGCCGGCTCTACCGCCGCGCCGCGGGCAGCTGATGATCACCTCGGCCTGAGCGGGGTCCCACGGCAGGGGAGACCCCGCGGGAGCCGGGGTGATCGTGCTCCGGGGTCGTTGCGGGGTGCACGCACCCAGCGGGTGATCACCGGACCCGCTAGGCATGCGGCATGACGGTGATCGGCTTCCACAACTCGCACGAGCAGGTGCACCCCGCCGACCTGCTCCGCGCGGTGCAGCACGCCGAGCAGGTCGGCTTCACCGCGGCGATGTGCTCCGACCACCTGGAGCCCTGGAACCCCCGGCAGGGCGAGTCCGGCTTCGCCTGGTCGTGGCTGGGTGCGGCGCTGGCCACCACCGGCCTGCCCTTCGGCGCGGTCAACGCCCCCGGCCAGCGCTACCACCCGGTCATCGTCGCCCAGGCGATCGCCACCCTGGGGGCGATGTTCCCGGGGCGGTTCTGGGTCGCGCTCGGGTCCGGTGAGGCGATGAACGAGCACGTCACCGGGCACGTCTGGCCGCGCAAGGAGCTGCGCGATGCCCGGCTGCGCGAGTGCGTCGACATCATCCGCGCGCTGCTGGCCGGGGAGGAGGTCAGCCACGACGGCCTGGTCACCGTCGACCGGGCGCGGATCTGGACCCTGCCCGAGCAGCAGCCGGCGCTCATCGCCCCCGCCGTCACCGCGCGGACCGCCGCCCGGCACGCTGAGTGGGCCGACGGGCTGGTCACCATCAACCAGCCGCACGAGACGCTGCGCGAGGTGGTCGCCGCCTACCGCGACGCCGGCGGCCAGGGCCCGCTCACCATCCAGGTGCACGTCTCCTGGGACCCCGACGCCGACCGGGCGCTGGCGGTCGCGCACGACCAGTGGCGCAGCAACGTCTTCCCGCCGCCGCTGTGCTGGGACCTGGACACCACCCGTGCCTTCGACCAGGCCAGCGCGCACGTGAGCCCGGCGGCGGTGGCCGAGGTGGTGCGGGTCTCCAGTGACCTGGGCCAGCACGCCGCCTGGCTCGCCGAGTACGTCGACCTGGGCTTCGACCAGGTCGTCGTGCACCACGTGGGCAAGGAGCAGCTGCCGTTCCTGGACGCGTTCGGCGAGCACGTGCTGCCCCGGCTGGACGTCACGTCCCCGGCGCCGGCGGTCGCCATCGACCCGCCCGGGCCCGCCGAGCCCCGCCGTCCGGCGCAGGCGCCCGAGCCCGCCGTCCTGGACTGAGGAGCAGACCGATGCGCATCACCGACACCGCCGACCTGTGGTGGAAGAACGCCGTCGTCTACTGCCTGGACGTCGAGACGTTCCTGGACTGGAACGGCGACGGCTGCGGCGACTTCGCCGGCCTCGCCCAACGGCTGGACCACCTCGCCGACCTCGGCGTCACCTGCCTGTGGCTGATGCCCTTCTACCCGACCGCCGGCCGTGACGACGGCTACGACATCACCGACCACTACGGCGTCGACCCGCGGCTGGGCACCCACGGCGACCTGGTGGAGATGATCCGGACGGCGAACGACCGCGGCATGCGGGTGATCGCCGACCTGGTGGTCAACCACACCTCCGACCAGCACCCGTGGTTCCGGTCGGCGAAGGCCAGCAAGGACTCCCCGTACCGGGACTTCTACGTGTGGCGGGGCGACGAGCCGCCGGACACCAGTGCCCAGGTGGTCTTCCCCGATGCCGAGGGCGGCATCTGGTCGCACAGCCCGGAGACGGGGGAGTGGTACCTGCACCGCTTCTATTCCGAGCAGCCGGACCTGAACGTGGCCAACCCGGCGGTCCGCGACGAGATCGCCAAGATCATGGGCTTCTGGCTGCAGCTGGGGCTGTCCGGCTTCCGGGTCGACGCGGTGCCGTTCCTGCTGGAGACGGCGGGGATGGACGAGGAGACCGCGTCGCGGTTCCCCGACCCGCACGAGTACCTGCGGGCGCTGCGCGCCTTCCTCGGCCGGCGCACCGGGTCGGGCGTGCTGCTGGGCGAGGTCAACCTCCCGTTCGAGCAGCAGGTGGACTTCTTCGGCGGCCGGGACGGCGACGAGCTGACCATGCAGTTCGACTTCGTCACCATGCAGCAGACCTATCTGTCGCTGGCCCGGGCCGACGCCGGGCCGCTGGCCGCGGCGCTGGCGGCCCGCCCGGAGATCTCCCCGGACAGCCAGTGGGGCACGTTCGTGCGCAACCACGACGAGCTGACCCTGGACAAGCTCAGCGACGACGAGCGCGCCGAGGTGTTCGCCGCCTTCGGCCCCGACCCGGAGATGCAGGTCTACGACCGAGGGCTGATCCGCCGGCTGCCGCCGATGCTGGCCGGCGACCCACGCCGGGTGCGGATGGTCTACAGCCTGCTGTTCTCCCTGCCCGGCACGCCGGTGCTGTTCTACGGCGAGGAGATCGGCATGGGGGAGGACCTCTCGGCGGGCAGTCGGCTGTCGGTGCGCACCCCGATGCAGTGGACCAGGGGTCCCAACGGCGGGTTCTCCGACGCCCCGGCCGACCAGCTCACCCGGCCGGTGGTCGACGGCGGGTTCGCCCCGGAGTTCGTCAACGTCGCCGACCAGCGCCGCGACCCGGACTCGCTGCTGTCGTTCATGAAGCTGCTCGTCCGCCGCTACCGGGAGTCCCCGGAGCTGGGGTGGGGGGAGTTCACCGTCCTCGAGCAGCCACACCCCGGGGTGCTGGCCATGCTGTGCACCTGGGACGACGCCGCGCTGATCACCCTGCACAACCTCGGGCCCGAGCCGTTGTCGGTGCCGCTCACCGTGCCCGGCTGCGGCGCCCGGCACCGGCTGGAGGACCTGCTCACCGTCGGTGCCACCCCGCTGGCCGACGACGGCGCCGCGGAGCTGGCGCTGGAGGGCTACGGCCACCGATGGCTGCGGGTGGTCGACGAGGGGAGCTGGCGGCTGCTCTGACGGACGCTGACCGTGCGACCTCGGCCGACCACGGTCGGTGAGTCCTCGCCGAGCTCCCGGCGGCCCCGGCCGCCACACCCGGTCGCCTGAGCGGATGGGTCGCACCCCGCGCCTAGCGTCGCCGCCCGAGGTGATCGAACAGATGAGTGACGAGCGAGAGGTCCGGGCCCAGGGACGGGCGGATCCCGGAGCGGGCGGCCGGGGTGGTGCGACCGCCCTCGCGGCGGACCAGGCGAACGACGAGCCGACCGTGGCGCCGGCGGCCGAGCCGGCGTCGCCGGAGACGCCACCGGGAGCGACCGGCCCGGTGCCGCTCGGCGCGGCACCGCCTGCGCCGGTGCCCGCGCCGGCCGACCCGCCGGCGGACCAGCCGGGAGCGGACCAGCCGGGAGCGGACCAGCCCGGACCGGCCACCGCCGGGGAGACGCCGTCCGCCCCGGATGACGGCACCCCTCACCCGACGACGCCGGTCAACGTCCGGCCGCGGCCACGGCCGCGGCTGCGCCGGCCCGACCCGCTGATCCGGATGGGGCCCTGGGCACCCGTGGCCGGAGCGGGGATCGGGCTCGTGCTGGGCCTGATCGTGGTGCTCTTCCTGGCACCGGCGGTCGAGACCTTCGCCGAGCGGCTGGCCGTGGTCTTCGTGGTGCTGGGCCTGTCGCTGCTGGGTGCCGGCGGCACCCTGCTCGCCGACGAGGTGCGGCTGATGCGCCGCGGTGCGTGGGCGGCCGAGGCCCGCGCCTCGGGTGCCGGGGTGATCGCCGGGCTGCTCAACGGGCTGACCCCGGCGCGGCTGCTGATCCTGGCCAGCGCCTTCGTGCTGCTGCTCAGCGCCTACGTCACCAGCGGCGGCTGAGCGCGCGCGGCGCCCGGCCACCGGCCGGGCGCCGACGGCGACGACGACGTCCGCCACGTCCCCGCGGTCGACCGACGGCAGGGTCGCCGGATCGCGGGCGTACGGGTCGAGCACCACCAGCGGCCCGAGCGGGGGCAGCAGCGGCACAGAGAGCACCGCGCGGAACGGCGTCGACGTGGTGAGCGCTTCGTGCAGCGCGGGCCAGTTGCGGGCGATGTCGGCCTCGTCGAAGGCGATGACGGCGCCGTCGTCGTGCGCCCGGATGCACGGACCCAGGCCCTGGGTGAACTGCAGCCGCTCGGCCTGCGCCGCGGTCGGGTCGCTGGCGCCCAGTGGAGTCCGCAGCCCGCCCGTGTCGTGGATGCTGATCCCGGCGCCGTCCACCGGCAGCGAGGCGGCGCAGGCGCGCGCCAGCCGCTCGCCGAGCAGCTCCGGGGACCGCAGCTCGGGTGGTGCCTGGTCCAGTTCTCGGGTGAAGCGGTCGGCAGCGGGGCCGGGCGCGGTCTTCGGTCCTCCGTCGTGTCGGGCGCGGGCACGCAGCGCCAGGCCCCCGTGCCCGGGCACGGTCGTTCCCATGCGCTCAGCCGAAGGCGTCGTGCGCTCAGCCGAAGGCGTCGATGCCCAGGCGCACCGCCAGGGCCAGGCCGGCGACGGCGATGACCCGGCGGAGCAGCCGCTGCGGCACCCGGCGGACCACCCGCGGCCCCAGCCGGCCGCCGACGAAGAAGCCGAGGGCGAGGGGGAGCGCGGCCAGCCAGGCCACGTCGGCGAGGAAGGCGTAGCCGAGGGCGGCGACCAGGTTGGCCAGGCCCAGCACCAGGTTCTTCAGTGCGTTGCCGCGCGGCACGCCCTCGCCGAGCACGAGCAGGTACATCGCCAGCATCAGCACGCCGGCCGCCGCGCCGAAGTAGCCGCCGTAGATGGCCACCAGGAAGGTGCCCAGCGTCAGCCCCCAGTGGTCCCGGCTCGGGCGTGCGGCGCCCTCGGCGGCGAGCTCCCGCGGTGGCCGCTGCACGAGGATGGCCAGCGACGCGGCGGCGATGAGGAAGGGCACCAGCAGCTCGAAGGCGTCCGCCGGGGTGAGCAGCAGCAGGACGGCGCCCACCCCGCCGCCGAGCACCGCGGCGGTGCCGAGCCGGACCAGCCGCGGTCGCTGGCCGGCGAGCTCCGGGCGCGAGGCGCTCACCGAGCCGACGCTGTTGAGCACCAGCGCGACGGTGTTGGTGACGTTGGCCGACAGCGGGGACAGGCCAGTCGCCAGCAGCGCGGGGTAGCTCACCAGCGAGGCCAGCCCGGCGATGCTGCCGGTCAGGCCGGCGCCGACGCCGGCGACCACGAGCAGGACGAACTCCAGCGCGCTCATCGTTCGAGCAGCACCCACAGCGCGACGAGGCCGAGCACGACGATGGCGCCGCGGAGCACGGAGGCGGGCAGCCGTCGGCCCAGCGTGGACCCGACGTACCCACCGACGAGCGAGCCGGCCGCGACCAGGGCGGCGGCGGCCCAGTCGATGCGCTCGGTGGCGACCACCACGTAGGCCAGCGCTGCCACCGCGTTGACCCCCAGGGTGAGCACGTTCTTGATCGCGTTGAGCCGCTGCAGCGGTTCCCGGAGCAGCAGCCCGAAGATGCCGATCTGCAGCACCCCCTGGCTCGCCGCGAAGTAGCCGCCGTAGGTGCCCGTCGCGTAGGCCCCGGCGAACAGCGCGGCGAGGCGCCCCCGGCCGATCCGCTGCGGCCCGGTCCCGGTGACCGGCCGGCGGCGACGGAGCCACCGCTGGAGCAGCGGTTGGACGGCGACGAGGACGACGGCCAGCGCCACGAGACCCGGGACGATCGCCTCGAAGGCCGAGGCCGGCAGGTGCAGCAGCAGGAAGGCGCCGGTGAGCGCGCCCAGCACCGAGGCGGGGAACAGCCGCAGCAGCAGGCCGCGCTGCCCGTGCAGCTCACGGCGGTAGCCGATCGCGCCGGTCAGGTTGCCCGGCACCAGCCCGAGGGAGTTGGTGATCGTGGCCGCCACCGGAGGCAGGCCGACGGCCAGCAGCACCGGGAAGGTGACCAGCGTCCCGGAGCCGACGACGGCGTTGATCGAGCCGGCGGCGAGCCCGGCGGCGGCGACCGCGACCATCTCCCACGCCGTCATGCGCTCATCCCCGCGAGGGTGTCACAGCGGTCCCGGTGAGCCGGCGCACGCCCCGGCCGGGGCGTCAGCGGGCCGGTGCGGCCCCGGCGGCGACGACCCGCGTGCGGTTGCGGCCCTCGCCCTTCGCCGAGTACATGGCGACGTCGGCGCGCAGCAGGGCGTCGTCCCAGTCGGCTCCGGGCACCACCCGGGCGGCGCCGATGCTGGCACCCACCCGGACCGCGCGTCCCGACAGCGACACCGGCTCGCTGAGCAGGGCGGTCAGCCGGTCACCGAGCGCCGCCACGGCTGCGGCGTCGTCGGCCCGGACCAGCAGGGCGAACTCGTCGCCGCCGAGGCGGGCACACACGTCGGGGCTGCGGACCGCACCGGACAGCCGGGCGCCGACCGTGCGGAGGACCTCGTCGCCGGCGGGGTGACCGTGCTCGTCGTTGACCTCCTTGAAGCCGTCGAGGTCGGCGAAGAGCACCCAGGCGTCGCGGTCGCCGGAGGCGCTCACGGCCCTCAGCGCCGCGGTGAAGGCGCCCCGGTTGGCCAGTCCGGTCAGGGCGTCGGTCTCGGCCTGGGTCCGCAGCTCGCGGTGGACCGCGCAGATCTGCAGGGCCATGGCCATCTGGTTGGTCAGCGCGTGCACGGCGACCAGCGCCTCTCCGGGCAGCGGCCCGGTGGAGCCCACGAGCAGGTACCGGTCCGGCTGGTCGGGGAAGGGGGAGCACAGCCAGGCACTGACGCCGGTGGCGGTCGTCAGCTCGGTCGGGGCGGTGACCGGGTGGAACGGACCGGTGGTCGGCACGCCGGCGACGAAGGCAGCCGGCAGGGGCGGCAGCCGGTCGGCCGCGCCGCCGGCGGCGTCCACCAGGTGCAGGTGGGAGCCCTCGGCCGCCAGGGCCATGATCCGCAGGCCCGGCGTGGCCGCGCAGATGTCCTCCGCCGCGGCCCACCCGTGGGCCGCCACCTCCACCTCGTCGGTCTGGCCGAGCAGCCGGGCCCCCAGCGCCACCAGTGCGGCGTCGCGGGCCTCGGCCCGCTTGCGGGCGAACAGCCCGAGCGCCAGGTGCCGGGAGACGACGGCGAGGAGGAAGGCCAGCGGCAGCGCCCCGAGCACCGGGCCGGCTGGCGCCGCGGTCTCGTGCCCGGGCACCCACTGCCACCAGACCAGCGCCGCGATCAGCGCCAGGCACTGGCCTGCGGCATAGAACCAGATGTCGCGGGTGCGGCCGTATACCGCACGGAACCACAGGGCGCTGAACGTCGCACCGAAGGCCACCGCCGGCACGGGGCAGCCGAGCGCGAAGGCGGTCACCGCCACCACGTCGAGCAGGTCGAGGGCCGGTCGCGCGCGATGGGTGAGGTAGCGGTACGACCAGGAGGCGGTGAGGGCGACGGTGCCGCCGACAAGCAGCGCCACGCTCGCCGCGGACGCCCCGGGCAGGGCCCCGGCGAAGGCGACGGCCAGCGAGATCAGGGCGCAGACGCCGAACAGCCAACGGGTGCCCTCGACCATGTCGTCGGGGCGGCGCAGCCGTGCCACGGCCCGCCCGAGCTGCAGCGGCGCCACCACTCCGGTCATCACGTCCTTCCCCCGTCCGGCTCCGCGCCGGCCATCCGATCAGGTCATCGACCGGACGGCGCGGAGCCTGGATGCCCCGGACGGGGGACCCGGTGGGCGCGTGACGCGGGGCCGGTCCCGGCGGCCGGCGTCGGCCGGCCCGGTGCGTCGGCCTCGTACTGCGGTCCGCGGACCGGTCCCGGTAGACAGGCAGCATGCCCGACCTCACCGATCTCGCGCGCGCCAGCGACCTCCGCGGGCTGCACGACGCCCTGGACCCGCTGGCCGTGCCCACGGTCGTCGACGAGCTGGAGCGGCTCGACCCGGCGGCCCGGGCGGTCGCCTTCCGGTCACTGCCCAAGGACCGGGCGCTGGCGGTCTTCGAGGACCTCGATCCCTCGCTGCAGCGTGAGCTCGTCGACGAGCTGCGCGAGGAGTCGACCGCCGAGCTCGTGGCCGGGCTCGACCCGGACGACCGGGCCGGTCTGCTGGACGAGCTCCCGGCCTCGCTCGCCGGCCGCCTGCTGTCCGGCCTGGACGAGCACGAGCGGCAGATGACCACCACGCTGCTCGGCTACCCGCCGGACTCGGCGGGCCGGCGGATGTCGCCGGAAGTGGTGGCCCTGCCGGTGGAGGCGACCGTCGGCGAGGCGTGGGAGCACGTGCGCCGGGCCGAGCCGCACGCCGAGACGATCTACACCCTGCCGGTGGTGGGGGAGGGCCGGTGCGTGGTCGGCGTGGTCTCGCTGCGCCGGCTGTTCGTCAGCGACCCGGGGGCGCGGCTCACCGAGGTGACGTCCGAGCCGGTCGTCGTCCGCACCACCGACGACCAGGAGGTCGCCGCCCGGGTGGTGCGCGACCACGGTGTGGTCGCCGTCCCGGTGGTCGACGCCGAGGGGCGGCTGGTCGGGCTCTTCACGGTGGACGACGCGATGCGGGTGCTGGAGGAGGAGGAGAGCGAGGACCTGGCCCGCACCGGCGGCAGCGAGCCGCTGGACCGCCCCTACCTGGCCACCGGCGTCGTCGGGCTGGCGCGGACCCGGGTGGCCTGGCTGCTGGTGCTCATCGCGGCTGCGGCGCTGACGGTCAACGTGCTGGACTACTTCGAGGACGTCCTGGACCAGGTGGTGGCCCTGGCGTTGTTCGTGCCCCTGCTGATCGGCACCGGGGGCAACACCGGCGCCCAGTCGGCGACCACGGTGATCCGGGCGATGGCCGTCGGCGACGTCCGCTTCGCCGACCTGCTCCGGGTCGTCCGCCGCGAGCTGGCCACCGGCGCGCTGCTCGGCGCGTTGCTGGCCGCGGTGGGCTTCGGGCCCGCCGCCTGGCTGGTCGGCGCCGACATCGCGGTCGTGCTGTGCGCGGCGCTGGTCGTCGTCTGCACGCTGGCTACCACCGCCGGGGCGCTCACCCCGATGCTCGCGAACCGGCTGGGGGTCGACCCGGCGGTGGTCAGCGCACCGTTCATCACCACGTTCGTCGACGCGACCGGGTTGATCGTCTACTTCCTCATCGCCCAGGCTGTCCTGGGGCTCTGAGCGGTCCTGGGCCTCCGCCCCGGCCGCTCAGTCCTTGCGGCCGGCGTCGACCAGGCGGAGCACGACGACGCCCTCCTCGTCGGAGGCGTCCAGGTCGACCTCGGCGTCGAACCCCCAGTCGTGGTCACCGGCGGGGTCGTCGACGATCTGCCGCACCCGCCACAGCCGCGGCTCGTCCTTGTCGATGATGAGCAGCCCGGGGCCGCGGGCGTCGGCGCCGGTGCCCACCTCGTCGTGCTCGGCGAAGTAGGCCTGCACCACCTCGCCCCAGCGGTCGGCGTCCCAGCCGGCGGCGGAGTCCAGCTCCCCCAGGTCGTACCAGCGGCGGCGGGCCCACAGCTCGACGCGGCGGAACAGCAGGTTGCGCACCATCGCGGTGAACGCCCGCTCGTTGCCGGTGAGCGGCCGCGGCCGGGCGGGGACGGCGACCGGTGCGTCCAGCGGCTGGTCCGGGCTGGTGAGCTGCTCCCACTCGTCCAGCAGCGAGGAGTCGACCTGGCGCACCAGCTCGCCCAGCCACTCGACCAGGTCGGTGACCTCCTCGGTGCGGGCCTCGGCGGGCACGCCCGAGCGCAGCGCCTTGAACGCGTCGGAGAGGTAGCGCAGCACGGCGCCCTCGGAGCGGGTCAGCCCGTAGTGGTTGACCAGCTCGCGGAAGGTCATCGCCTGCTCCCACATGTCCCGCACCACGGACTTGGGGGACAGCTGGGCGTCGCGCGCCCACGGGTTGCCGGCGGAGTAGACCTCGAAGGCGTGGTCGAGCAGCTCCTTCAGCGGCTGGGGGTAGGTGACCTCCTCGAGCAGCTCCATCCGCTCCTCGTACTCGATCCCCTCGGCCTTCATCTGCGCCACGGCCTCGCCCTTGGCCTTGTTCAGCTGCGCGGCGATGATCTGGCGCGGGTCGTCCAGCGTCGCCTCGATCACCGAGACGACGTCCAGGGCGTAGGTCTCGGACTCCCGGTCGAGCAGGCCGATCGCGGCGAGCGCGAAGGTGGACAGCGGCTGGTTGAGCTGGAAGTCCGGCGGCAGGTCGAGGGTCAGCCGGTAGCGCCGTCCGTCGGGCTCGGGGACGTCGAGCCGCTCGATCACCCCGGCGGTGATCAGCGACCGGGCGATCCCGATGACCTCGCGGACGTGCCGCAGCTGCCGGGCCCGTGGTTCGTGGTTGTCGGTGAGCAGGTGGCGCATCGCCGCGACCGGGTCGCCGGGCCGGGCCAGCACGTTGAGCACCATCCCGGTCGACACCCGAAAGTGGCTGGTCAGCGGCTCGGGCTCGGCGTTGATCAGCCGCTGCTGGGTCGCCTCGCTCCACGGCACCATGCCCTCGGGCACCTTGCGGCGCACCAGCTTGCGGCGCTTCTTCGGGTCGTCGGCGACCTTGGCGAACTGCTTGAGGTTCTCCACCTCGTGCTCGGGCGCCTGGACGACGACGGTGCCGGCGGTGTCGTAGCCCGCCCGGCCGGCCCGGCCGGCGATCTGGTGGAACTCCCGCACGGTGAGCATCCGCATCCGGGTGCCGTCGTACTTGCTCAGCGCGGAGAACACCACGGTGCGGATCGGCACGTTGATGCCGACGCCGAGGGTGTCGGTGCCGCAGATGACCTTGAGGAGCCCGGCCTGGGCCAGCTGCTCCACCAGCCGCCGGTACTTGGGCAGCATGCCGGCGTGGTGCACGCCGATGCCGTGCCGCACCAGCCGGGACAGCGTCGTGCCGAAGGCGGAGGAGAACCGGAAGCCGCCGATCATGTCGGCGATCGCCTGCTTCTCCTTCTTCGTGGAGACGTTGACGCTCATCAGCGCCTGGGCGCGCTCCAGCGCCGAGGCCTGGGTGAAGTGGACGACGTAGACCGGTGCCTGCTTGGTGTCCAGCAGCTCCTGGATCGTCTCGTGCATCGGCGTGGTCGCGTAGTAGTGGTGCAGCGGCACCGGCCGCTCGGCGTGGGCGACCAGCGCGGTCGGGCGGCCGGTGCGCCGGGTGAGGTCCTCCCGCAGCTTGGTGACGTCGCCGAGCGTGGCGGACATCAGCAGGAACTGCGCCTTCGGCAGCTCGATCAGCGGCACCTGCCAGGCCCATCCCCGGTCGGGGTCGCCGTAGAAGTGGAACTCGTCCATCACCACGAGCCCGATGTCGGCGTCCGGCCCCTCGCGCAGCGCGATGTTGGCCAGCACCTCGGCGGTGCAGGCGATGATCGGGGCGTCGGCGTTGACCGAGGCGTCGCCGGTGAGCATGCCGACGTTCTGGGCGCCGAAGACCCCGCACAGGGCGAAGAACTTCTCGCTGACCAGCGCCTTGATCGGGGCGGTGTAGAAGCTGACCTTGTCGTTGGCCAGCGCCGCGTACTGCGCGCCGGTTGCGACCAGCGACTTGCCGGAACCGGTGGGGGTCGCGAGGACGACGTTCGCCCCGCTGACCAGCTCGATCAGCGCCTCCTCCTGCGCCGGGTACAGCGTCGTGCCGCCCTCGGCGGCCCACTCGGCGAAGTGGGTGAACAGCGCGTCGGGGTCACCGGCCAGCGACTGCAGCTCGGTGAGGTCGTCCGGGTCGCCGATCAGCGACCGCAGGTTCGGCGCGGGCAGCGCGGCGGCGGGGGAGTCGGCCGGAGTGGCGTCGGTGCCGGCAGGAGTGAGCGTCATCGTGCGCTACAGCGTGCCCGATGCCCGGCAGCTTCCCGGCGTCACGTCCCTGCGGTCGCGGCGACGGGCCCCTCGGTAACGAAACGGTCACGACTCCTCCAGTCGCGCATGAAGGTGGTCGATGCAGGAGAGAAGGTGAACAGTAGGTAAACGAAAGGTGGATGGGACATGCGCGAACGCTTCTGCCCGGAGTGCCGCTGGACGCTGGTGACCGACCGGGACGGCCGTCGCCGCCTCGAGATGCGCTGGGTGCCGCTCGGCGCGGAGACGCCGATGGCCCGCGCGGCCTGAGCGAGCACCCGCAGGACGCCCCGGCCCGGGCGGTAGGAGGGGCGCGCACCGACGCGCGCCTCTCCCACCGCCCGGGTCGTGTGCCGTCCGCGAGCAGTCCCCGTCGGAACACCCGGGCGGACGCGGCCGGCCGGCAGGTTCCGCCCGGGGTGGACCGGGTAGGCGGGGGGGCGACGCGGCACCCGGCCGGCTCCTGTGCGAGCCGGCTCCCGCGAGCAGTGCGGAGGGTGCCGCCCGACCCAGCAGGAGGAACCACCGTGTCTTCGCCCCGCCCCGAGTCCCAGCCCGAGCAGCAGCAGACCCCGCCCGGCACCCTCGGCGAGATGGACCCCAAGCCCGACCACGGCGAGGAGAGCTACACCGGCTCCGGGAAGCTGACCGGCAAGCGCGCGGTCATCACCGGGGGCGACAGCGGCATCGGCCGCGCGGTCGCCATCGCCTTCGCCCGGGAGGGCGCCGACGTGCTCATCGCCTACCTCGACGAGCACGAGGACGCGCAGGAGACAGCGAAGTACGTGGAGCAGGCGGGGCGGAAGTGCGTGCTCGTGCCCGGTGACCTCGCCGACCGCGCGCACCAGAAGACGATCATCCCCAAGGCCCTCGAGGAGCTGGGCGGGATCGACATCCTGGTCAACAACGCGGCGTTCCAGATGACCCACGAGACGATCGAGGAGATCTCGGACGAGGAGTGGGACCACACCGTCGCGCTGAACCTGACCGCGATGTTCACCTTGTGCAAGGACGCCATCCCGCACATGAAGCCCGGGTCCGCGATCGTCAACTCGTCGTCGGTGAACTCCGACATGCCGCGGCCCAACCTGGCGCCGTACGCGATGACCAAGGCGGGCATCGCCAACTTCACCGCCAGCCTGGCCCAGCTGTACGGCAGCAAGGGCATCCGGGCGAACAGCGTCGCGCCGGGCCCGGTGTGGACGCCGCTGATCCCCTCGACCATGCCGGCGGAGAAGGTGGCGAGCTTCGGGTCCGAGGTGCCGCTGGGGCGCGCCGCCCAGCCGGCCGAGCTGGCCCCGGTCTACGTGCTGCTGGCCAGCGACGAGGCCAGCTACGTCTCCGGGGCCCGGGTCGCCGTCACCGGCGGCAACCCGATCCTCTGATCCGATGGTCTTCGTCTGGGGCTGGGGCGGCGGCGGGCCGCGACGCCGGCGTGGTTTCGGCCGGCCGCGGCGCGGGTTCGGCCCGGGCTACGGCCGCGGCTACGGTCCGCCGCCCGGCTACGGCGGCTACGGGCCCGGCTACGGTCGGGGGTACGGCCGGGGGTACGGCCGCCGCGGCGACGACTCGTGCCTGCGCAACCTGTTCTTCCTGAACACCGGTTGCTGCCTGGCGCAGGCCATCGGCTGTGGCATGGACATGTTCCTGGTCGCGCCGACGACGTTGCGCCGGGTGCGGGCCGATGCAGGGAGCGGGCGACTGGCCGACCGGCTGATCTCGGCGGTGCGGCTCTACCAGCGGGAGATCAGCCCCCGGCGGCCACCGTGCTGCCACTTCACCCCGACCTGCTCCACCTACGCGGTCGAGGCGCTGGAGCGGCACGGGGCGCTGCGCGGTGGCTGGCTGACCGTGCGCCGGCTGGTCCGGTGCCGACCGGGAGGCGTCCGGGGCGCGGACCCGGTGCCCGACTGAGGAGCTACCGGACGGCGTCGGCGATGGCGGCGACGTCGTCCGGGCGCACCCGGCAGCACCCGCCCACCAGCCGCGCCCCGGCGTGCAGCCACCCGCTGACGTCGCCGACCCCGGGCTCCCCGGTCCAGCGGCGGGCGGTGGCGTCCCAGCGCTCGCCGCTGTTCGGGTAGGCCACCACCGGCTTCCCGCTCGCCTCGCCCATGACCGCCACGGCCGGGGCGACGCCGGAGGGGGCGGTGCAGTTGAGCCCGACGGCGACCACCTGGGCGATGCCGCGGGTCATCGCCGCCACCTCGGCCACCGGCTCCCCTCGGCGGGTCCGCGGCACCCCGTCCGGGCCGGTCACGCTCGTCAGCGACAGCCAGGCCGGGACGTCGAGGGCCACCAGCTCGGCCAGCAGCGCCTCGACCTCGACGGCGCCGGGCAGCGTCTCGACCGCCAGCACGTCGGCGCCGGCCTCGGCCAGCAGGGCGAGCCGGGGCCGGTGGAACGCGCGGAGCTCCGCCACCCGCACGTCGTCGAGGTAGGCGCCGGTGTACTCCGACCCGTCGGCCAGGAACGCCCCGTACGGGCCGATCGACCCGGCCACCCAGCCGGTGCGCCCGGCCGCGGCGAGTCCTGCCCGGGCCAGCCCGACCGAGCCCGCGACGAGGGCCTGGGCGCGCTGCGGGTCGATCCCGGCCGCGGCGAACCCGGGCAGGGTGGCCTGGTAACTGGCGGTGGTCAGCACCTGGGCGCCGGCCGCGGCGAAGGCGGCGTGCGCAGCCACGACCGCGGCCGGATCGTCGCGCAGCAGCCGGGCCGACCACAGCGCCGAGCCGACGTCGTGCCCGCGGGACTCCAGCTCGGTGGACAGGCCCCCGTCCAGGACGACCGGGCCGGCGGCGAGGGCGGCGGCGAGGGAGGTCACGCCTCCGATGGTGACCGGCGCCCGGAGCGCAGGCCCGGGATGCGGCGGTCGGCTGCGACGAAGGCGACGGCCACGGCCAGCGGTGCGGCCCCGGCGATGCCGGTCACGGCGAGCACGTCGGCGAAGGTCGCGGTGGAGACCGGGGCGGAGGAGAGCAGCGCCCAGCCGAGCCCGGCCAGCGGCACGGTGACCAGGCCGGTGCCCAGTGCCAGCCGGACCCGGGCCGCACGTCCGGCGCCGGCAGCGAGCACGCCGGCGAGCACGGCGGGCACCACCGGCACGAGGCAGCGGACGAGCAGGTCGGCGGGGCGTTCGGTGGAGGTCGAGTAGGACGCCAGCGACAGGACGGCGGTGGCCGACACCGCGGCCGAGCCGGCCAGCAGCCCCCACCACAGCCGCACCGCCCGGGGGTCGGACAGCACTGATGCCGGGCGCACCAGCCGGGCGGACAGCAGGCAGAGCGCGACGCTGATCAGGAGGAAGGAGACCAGCGACTGCGGGACGTCGGACACCCCACCGCCGTCCCGGCCGGGCAGCTGCCAGGGCTGGCGGCCGAGCAGGGTCAGCAGCACGGTGAGCCCGGTGAGCGCCAGCAGCAGTGTGGCCGGGTGCAGGACCCGGGGCGCGGACTCCGCGGCCGCCCGGGCGTCGAGGGCCTCGGCGCGGCGCAGCAGGTCGGCCATCACCGGGTTCTCGGGTGTGGCCCGCTCGGCCGGGCGCTCGTCCTCGACCAGCGGTGCGACGGCGTTGCCGGTCACCAGGTGGAGCCGCGGCGAGGCGTCCTGAGTCACCTGCTCAGCGTCACACCCGGTCACCGGGCCCGCGAGCCGAACGACGGTCCGTCACCGGACCGGGCGACAGCGCCGTCACCGATGGTGTGCCGCTCGGCGTGCCGTCACCCGACCGGGGTGGACCGGCGGTTCCTCGGCAGGGTGATCGCCAGCGCGATCAGCAGCGGCACGACCCCGAACACGGCGGCGGCGTAGAGCGACCCGAACAGCGCCTCCGCGATCCCGGCGTCGGCGTAGAGCGCCCAGCCCAGGGCGAGCATCGGCAGGGTGAGCGCGCCCATGCCCACGGTGGCCCGGAGGTGCGCCCGCCGGCCGAGCGGACGGGCCGCCACGCCCACCAGCAGCACCGGCACGAAGGTGAACAGCCAGTCGAACACCGGGACGACCGGGCCCTCGCCACCGCCCAGCGCCGCGAAGTACAGGTCGTTCCAGCCCTGCGCGAAGGCCGAGACCACCGCGAGCGCGCCCCAGGTCGCGGCGGCGACCGTGGAGCCCAGCGCCCACGGGCGGGTGAGAGCGACGGCCACGGCCAGGCAGACCAGTGCGGTGCCGATCACCAGGGCCAGCAGCGACGCCGGGACGTCGGTCACCTGCCAGCCGGACAGCGTCCGCTCGGGCGCCGGCCAGTCCAGCGACCCGACGACGCCGACCGCCGCGGTCAGCAGCACGGCGGCCACGGCGAGCGGCAGCGGGCCGGGATGGGCGGACCTGTGCTCTGTCATGGCCGCAGCCTCGCAGGTCGGCCGTGAACCCGGTCGTGGGCGACGCGTCGAGCAGGGAGGATGGCCCCGTGCCCGGGGACGACGCCTTCGCCGACCTGCCGGTGACGGCCTCCCTCGTCGTCCCGGCGGGCCTGTTGTCGTGGCGGTTCTCCCGGTCGTCGGGGCCGGGCGGGCAGGGGGTGAACACCGCCGACTCGAGGGTGGAGCTGTCGGTGGCGCCGCTGGAGCTGCCCGGGCTGAGCGATGCGCAGCGGGCGCGGCTGGCCGACCGCCTCGGGGGCCGGCTGGTCGACGGCGTGCTCACCGTCGCGGCCAGCGAGCACCGGCAGCAGCTGCGCAACCGGGAGGCGGCCCGCGAGCGCCTGGCCGCGGTGCTGCGTGCGGCGCTGGCCCCGCCGGCGCCGGCGCGGCGGAAGACCAAGCCCTCGCGCGGCTCGCAGGAGCGGCGGATCAAGGCGAAGAAGCAGCGGGGGGAGACCAAGCGGCTGCGCGGCCGGTGGGACTGACGCTGCCGACGTGGGCCGGTGCGCCTCGCGGCTCGCTAGCGCCGACGGGCCACGCGGGTGCCGACCAGCACGCCCATCAGCGACCAGAAGGCGCCCACCCCCACGCCGGCCAGCACCACCCAGAACGGCACCCGCATCTCGTCGGTCGCCGTCGCCACCAGTCGTTCCTGCACGCTCGGTTCCATGGGTTGCAGCCTGGCCGATGACGGCCTGCGCGTCACTCCCCGCCGTCCTCCCGCGGACCGGACGGCGGCACAGGGCCCCTCCGGAAGCTTGTGCTCTGCTCACTGGTGGTGAGCAGAGCACAAGCTCCGCTGGACCCCCTCTGGGCCCTCTCCGGGCCGCCGCACGGAGCGCCTCGGGCGGGTGTGCGGACGACGGAACGCGAGCTTGACCTGAGCGCAGCCACCGGGAAACGGCCTCCGCGCAGGCTCGGGATGTGTCCGCCGCCGTCTCGTTGCCCACGCCCGGTGTCGGTACGCGCACCACCGAGACCCACTGCCCCTACTGCTCGCTGCAGTGCGGCATCACCATGACCGCCGGCGACCGGCCCGCGACGCTCGTGCCGGCCGATTTCCCGGTCAACCGCGGCGGCCTGTGCTCCAAGGGCTGGTCGGCCGCCGAGCTGCTCGACCACCCCGAGCGGCTCACCCGCCCGCTGGTGCGCGCCGACCCCGCCGACCGCACCAGCCCGCTGGTCGAGACCAGCTGGGACGAGGCGCTGGCCCGGGTCGTCGCCGCGATCCGCCGCACCCAGACCGAGCACGGCCGCGACGCCGTGGGTTGCTTCGGCGGTGGGGGCCTGACCAACGAGCAGGCCTACCAGTTCGGCAAGTTCGCCCGGGTCGCGCTGCGCACCAGCGCCATCGACTACAACGGCCGGTTCTGCATGTCCTCCGCGGCCGGCGCGGCGATGCGGGCCTTCGGCCTGGACCGTGGCCTGCCGTTCCCGCTGGCCGACGTCGCCGAGGCCGACGTCGTCGTCCTGGTCGGCAGCAACCCGGCCGACACGATGCCGCCGGCGATGCAGTACTTCGACGCCGGGCGCACCGCGGGTGCCGAGCACATCGTCGTCGACCCGCGCCGCACGAACACGGCGAGGAACGCCGACCTGCACGTCCAGCCGCTGCCGGGCACCGATCTCGCGCTGGCCAACGGGCTGCTGCACATCGCGATCGCCGAAGGCCTCGTCGACACCGAGTACGTCGACGCCCGCACCACCGGCTTCGCGGAGGTGCGCGCCGGCGTCGCCGGGTACTGGCCGGACCGGGTGGAGCGGCTCACCGGCGTGCCGGTGCAGCAGCAGCGGCGGATCGTCTTCGCCCTCGCCCGCGGCCGGCGATCGATCATCCTCACCGCGCGCGGCGCCGAGCAGCACCGGCACGGCACCGACACCGCTACCGCCTGGATCAACCTCGCGCTCGCCCTCGGGCTGGTCGGCCGGCCGGGCAGCGGCTGGGGCACCGTGACCGGGCAGGGCAACGGGCAGGGTGGCCGCGAGCACGGGCAGAAGGCCGACCAGCTGCCCGGCTACCGCAAGATCACCGACCCGGCCGCCCGCGCCCACGTCGCCGCGGTCTGGGGCGTCGACCCGGACGACCTCCCCGGCCCGGGGCGCAGCGCGTTCGAGCTGCTCGACGCCCTCGGCACCGACGGCGGGGTGCGCACCCTGCTGGTGCTCGCCTCCAACGTCGCCGTCTCCGCCCCCGACGCGCGCCGGGTGGTCAGCCGGCTGCGCGACCTGGACTTCCTCGCGGTCAGCGACTTCTTCCTCTCCGAGACCGCCGAGCTCGCCGACGTCGTCCTGCCCAGCGCCATGTGGGCGGAGGAGGACGGCACGATGACCAACGTCGAGGGCCGGGTGATCCGCCGCCGCCGGGCCCTGCCCCCGCCCGGAGAGGTCCGCGACGACCTGCAGCTGCTGGCCGAGCTCGCCGGCCGGCTGGGTGCCGGCGGCTTCAGCGGCGACGCCGAGACGGTCTTCACCGAGCTCGGCCGGGCCAGCGCCGGGGGAGTGGCCGACTACGCCGGGCTCAGCTACGACCGGATCGACGCCGACCAGGGGCTGTTCTGGCCCGTGCCGGACGCCGAGCACCCCGGCACGCCGCGGTTGTTCACGGAGCGGTTCGCGCACCCCGACGGGCGGGCGCGGTTCACCCGCGTCGAGCACGTGCCGGCGCACGAGGAGCCCGACGCCGAGTACCCCTACGTGCTGACCACCGGCCGGGTGCTCGCCCAGTACCAGTCGGGCACCCAGACCCGCCGGTCGCGCAGCCTGCACCTGGTCGCCCCCACCGCGCGGGCCGAGCTGCACCCCGACCTCGCCCGGCGGCTCGGCATCACCTCCGACGACGTCATCGAGCTGACCACCCGCCGCGGCCGGGCCCGGTTCCACGCCACGGTCACCGACGCCGTCCGCCCCGACGTGGTCTTCGCGCCGTTCCACTGGGGCGGCGGGTCCTCGGTCAACGCGCTCACCGACCCGGCCCTGGACCCCACCAGCCGGATGCCCGCCTTCAAGGTCTGCGCCGTCGCCGTCTCCCGGGTCGGCGGGCCCGAGGAACTGATCGATCCACCCGACCCGGCCGCCCAGCCGCAGCCGCGCAGCCACCAGAGCCCGACGTCCCCCACGCCGCACGCCCCGTCCCGGAGGAGGACCACCCGAGTGAAGAGCAGCCCGCGCTTCCTGCAAGGCGTCTACCCGATCACCGGCGAGGGGCTGGCCAAGCCCGGCCCGCTGGACCCCACGCTCCGCTACGAGGTGCCGCAGGGGAAGACCGCCCAGGCGCTGTACTTCCGTGGCGGCAACTCCACCGACGAGCTCGTCTACCTGCTGCTGCTGCGCGACGGGCAGCCGATGCGCTGGTTCCCCATCGGGGCGAAGGGCGACGTCAACGTGCCGCTGCGGGTGGTCGAGGACCTCGACGGCGGCACCGTGGTCGAGCTGCACGTCGCCGCGCCGGAGGGCGTCACCGGCGACGTCGTCGTCGACCTCGGGTTGGTGGAGGTCTGATGGGCGCCGTTCTCGGTGGCCGCCCGGCGGGGATGACCTCGCTGCACTTCGCGCTGGACGACGCCGACGGCGTCGACTCCCGGCAGCGGCTGGTCGTGGTGGGCAACGGCATGGCCGGCGCCCGGCTGGTCGAGGAGGTGCTCGAGCGCGGCGGCGGCGAGCAGTTCGCGATCACCGTGTTCGGCGAGGAGCCGCACGGCAACTACAACCGGATCATGCTCTCCCACGTGCTGGCCGGGGAGGAGCACGAGGACGACATCGTGCTCAACAGCCACGACTGGTACGCCGACAACGGCGTCACGCTGCGCGCCGGTGTCCGGGTCGAGCGGATCGACACCCACGCCAAGCTGGTCCACGCCACCGACGGCACGGCGACGCCCTACGACCAGCTGGTCATCGCCACCGGCAGCCGCTCGTTCGTGCCGCCGATGGAGGGCATCCGCACCGCCGACGGCGCGCTGCTGCCCGGGGTGCTGGGCTTCCGCACCATCGACGACACCCGGGCGATGCTGGCCGCGGCCGCTGAGCACGAGAAGGCGGTCGTCGTCGGCGGCGGGCTGCTCGGCCTGGAGGCCGCCCGCGCGCTGCAGGGCCACGGGCTGGCCGTGGAGGTGGTGCACGCCGGCACGCACCTGATGAACCAGCAGCTGGACCCCGACGGCGGCGCGATCCTCAAGCAGTCGGTGGAGGAGCTCGGCATCGTCGTCCACCTGGCCACCCGCACCACCGAGGTGATCGGCTCCGACCGGGTGCGCGGCGTGGTGCTGGCCGACGGCCGGGCGATCGACGCCGACCTGCTGGTGCTCGCCGCCGGGATCCGCCCGGTCACCGAGGTCGCGCTGATGAGCGGCATCGAGGTCGAGCGCGGCATCGTCGTCGACGACCAGCTGCGCACCGACGACCCCGACGTCTACGCGGTGGGGGAGTGCGCCCAGCACCGCGGCGAGGTCTACGGCCTGGTCGCCCCGGTGTGGGAGCAGGCCCGGGTGCTCGCCGACGTGCTCACCGGCACCGACCCGGACGCCGAGTACCACGGCTCCCGGACGGCCACCAAGCTCAAGGTCGCCGGGGTCGATGTCGCCACCATGGGGCTGAACCGGCCCGAGCGCGACGCCGACGAGTTCCTCGTGATCTCCGAGCCCCGCCGCGGGGTGCACCTGTCGGTGGTGATCCGCGACGACAAGCTGATCGGCGCCACGCTGCTCGGCGACACCCGCAAGGTCGCCTTCCTCACCCAGGCTTTCGACCGCGGCACCCCGCTGCCGGAGGAGCGGATCCGGCTGCTGGTCGACCTCTCCGACGGAGTCGCGGAGGCCGGGGTCGCCGATCTGCCGGCGGAGTCCCAGGTGTGCAACTGCAACGGCGTCACCAAGCAGGCGATCTGCGACACCGTCGCCGGCGGGTGCGCCAGCGTCGGTGGGGTCATGGACGCCACCCGGGCCGGCAAGGGCTGCGGGTCGTGCAAGTCGCTGGTCAAGCAGATCGTGGAGTGGGCCGCCGACGGCGACGTCGTGGAGGACCCGACCGCGAGCTGGTACGTCCCCGGCATCCCGCTGGCCAAGCCGGCGTTGATGGCCGCGATCCGGGAGCAGGACCTGCGCAGCGTGTCGGCCGTCTTCGCCGCGCTCGCGCCGGGCGGGGAGGAGGACGCCAAGTCGAAGATGGGGCTCACCTCGCTGCTGTGGATGATCTGGGGCAGCGACTACGAGCAGGAGAACGACGCCAAGTTCATCAACGACCGGGTGCACGCCAACATCCAGCGTGACGGCACCTTCTCCGTCGTCCCGCAGATGAAGGGCGGGGTGACGACCGCGGCCCAGCTGCGGAAGATCGCCGACGTCGCGGAGAAGTACGAGGTGCCGATGATCAAGGTCACCGGCGGCCAGCGGATCGACCTGCTCGGCGTCCGCAAGGAGGACCTGCCCGCGATGTGGGCCGATCTCGGCATGCCCTCGGGCTACGCGTACGGCAAGAGCATGCGCACGGTGAAGACCTGCGTGGGGTCGGACTTCTGCCGGTTCGGCCTGGGCGACTCCACGCAGCTGGGCATCGACCTGGAGACCCGTTTCCAGGGCATCGAGAGCCCGGCGAAGATCAAGATGGCCGTGGTCGGGTGCCCGCGGAACTGCGCCGAGGCCTACGTCAAGGACGTCGGCGTCGTCGCGGTCGGCAACGGGAAGTGGGAGGTGTACGTCGGCGGGGCGGCCGGGGCGAGCGTGCGCAAGGGCGACCTGCTGGCCACCGTCGACTCCCCGGAGGCGGTGATGGAGCTGACCGGACGGTTCCTGCAGTACTACCGGGAGAACGCCAACTGGCTGGAGCGCACCTACGACTTCGTGCCCCGGGTGGGGCTGGAGAAGATCAAGCAGGTGCTGCTGGAGGACAGCGAGGGGATCGTGGTGCACCTCGACGAGGGCATCCAGCGCTCCATCGACGCCTACACCGACCCGTGGGCGCAGGACCGGGCGGAGCCGGCCACCCCCGGGCAGTTCCGCACCGCCCTGCCGCTGGTCGACCTGCCGCTGGTGCCGGTCCGATGAGCGTCACGCACTTCGACGCTCCGCAGGCAGCCACGACCCCGGGCACCGGCACCGGAACGCCCGCGACGGGGGTGACCGCGCCGGGCACCGAGGCGGCGCAGCAGGGCCGGGCGGTCGTCGTCGGCCGGGTCGAGGACGTGCCACCGGGGGAGGGGCGGGCGTTCGTCGCCGGTGACGTCCAGGTGGCGGTGTTCCGGCTGCGCGACGGCTCGCTGCACGCCACCCAGGCCGCCTGCCCGCACGCCGGCGGCCCGCTGGCCGACGGGCAGACCGATGCCCGGGTGCTGGTCTGCCCGCTGCACCTGTACGCCTACCGGTGGAGCGACGGCGCCCCGACCAGCGGCGGCAACGCGCCCGTGCGGATCTACCCGGTGCACGAGGCCGACGGCGCCCTCGTCGTCACCGTCTGACCCGCACTTTCTCGCGACGAAGACCGCGCGCTCTCTCGCGGGAAGGAGCGGGGGTGGGCGGCTGGGGATGCGTGCGCGCGCCCTTGAGCACCTGTGCGGCGTTCACCCGGCGGTACGGGCTGTACTGACGGGCCAGCGGGTCGACCGGGCACGCCGCCCGCTGCTGGACGGCCTGGCGCCCGCGGAGGTGGTGAGGGCGGTTCGGCCTGAGGCTCACGGCGCCGGCACCTCGACGGTGGCCTCCATCGGGCCGCCGCACTCCGCGCTGCCGCCCACCCGCTCGAAGTCCAGGCCGGCCTCGACCTCCGCCAGCACCGACCCGTCCGGGGCGCGCACCGTGGCCACGGCCGAGTCCGGCAGCGGGCCGCTGGGGACGATCCAGCCGAGCACCGTCGGGTCGTCCTCAGCAGGCGGATCGTCCAGGGTGGGGCGTTCGCACGGCGAGGAGCAGTCGAGCTGCACCGAGCCCACCGGGTGCCCGGACCAGTCCCCGGTCAGCTCGACCAGGACCGAGGGGAGGTAGCCGATCGCCGGGCACGCGATGGGCACGCCGCCGTCGCAAGCGGTCAGCAGCCCGGCGAGCAGCGTCATGCCCGCGGCGCCCCTCACCGTGCTCCCTCCGCCGGCAACGGCGCGGGCGCTGGGCGTGGCCGGACCGAGCGGCGGCGTGAGGGGACGTTCCCGCGGGAACGCGCCTCCTCGGCCAGCTGCCGGGCGGCGATCACCGACGCGGGCTCGGCGGCCACGTCAGTTGCCGCCCGCCGGGGTCGCGGCGATGTCCTCCAGCCCGTCGAACCCCAGCGCTCCGGCACTCCCGAGCGAGCGTCCTCCGCTGCGGAACTCCACGCTGCCCAGGTCCGCCGGCGGGGGCACGACGGCCACCCCGTCGACGAGTGGGACCTCCGCGACCAGGGCTCCGGAGCCGTCGAGCACCCGGGCGGTGTCGGCGACCGGGGGACCGACCAGGACCAGGCTCTCGACCGGTTCGGTCCCCTGCAGGAAGGGTGCGCTGCAGTGCAGCACGAACAGCTGCTCCGCCAGCGGGACGCCGGCCTCGCGGAGGTCGCTGGCGCACCAGGTGCTGGCGACCACCCCGTCGGCGGACTCCGCTGCCAGCAGCGCCTCCAGGTGGACCGCGCCCGAGGGCAGCGTCGCACCGAGCAGGTGCACCCGGGCCGTCTCGGCGGTGGAGGCCGGCACCTCTCCGGTCCAGATCACGGTGAACTCGAGGTCCTCGGTCGGCAGCCCGGTGATCTCCAGGACGTGGTCGATGCCGCCGGTCAGCACCGGGTCGCGGTCCCCGGGCCCGCCCGGCAGCCAGGTGAGGGGCACGTCCTCCGCTGCCGAGGTCCCGACCGAGCGGTGGGTGGTGGGCATGGCGGTGGTGACCTCGGTCCCGTCGCGGATGACCCGGTAGCGCAGCGCTTCGTCGTAGGTGCCCGCCGCAGGTGGCAGCACCAGCGCGGCCACGCCGTCGGAGACGTCGACCGGCTCGAAGCTGCGGTCGACGGTGCCGTCGGCGGCGATCTCGGGACGCCGGGACAGCGAGACGTCGTCTCCGGGCGCGGCCACCACCACGAGGGCGCCGGTGCCCGCGTCGGACAGTGCGACCGGGGTGCTGGCGGCGATGCCGCTCAGCAGGGACACGGGCTGCAGTTCGGCGGCGTCGGCGCCGGCGGGGCCGGTGAACCAGGCCGTGGCCAGGCGGCCGTCGTCGTGCTCGGGGTCCTGCGCGGCCACCAGCGCCCAGCGCGCGCCGGCCACGTCGTCGACCCAGACCACGTGCCGGGAGTCCAGCGGCGGGTCGACCTGCGCGGTCGGGGCGTTCGGGTCGTCGGCCTCGGTCCACGTCAGCCGGCGCACACCCTCGACGAGGTCGGCGTCCTCGGCGAGCGCCCCGCGGGTGGGTCCGGAGAGGACGTCGGCCTCGGCCGGGACCGGGAGCTCGGCAACGACTGGGGTGGTGACCGACGCACGCTCTGCCGGTGACAGCAGGGCGGGCACGCCGACGACGACACCGGCGACCACGGCGGCGACTGCGGCCAGGGCCAGGGCCTGGCGCCGCTGGGTGCGGTGCCGCGTCACGACCGCGCCGGCCAGGTCGTGGCGGGGTGGCGGGGCCGTGCGCTCGGCCAGCCGGTGCAGCCGGTCGTGCAGGTCGGTGGGCTCCATCAGGCTCGCTCCTCCCCGAGTGCGTACGCCGGTGGGCTCAGCAGTTCGCGCAGCCGGGCCAGCCCGCGGGTGGTCTGGGTGTTGACGGTGCTGGCCGAGCAGCCCATCGCCTCGGCGGCCTGCTGCTCGGACAGGTCGGCGTAGAAGCGCAGGACGACGGCGGTGCGCATGCGCGGGGGCAGGGCGCGCAGCGCGGTCCGCAGCTCCTCGTCGTCCTCCGGCATGAGCGGGGCGGCCCGGTCGGGCAGCTGCTCGACCACCTGCTCGGTGGTCGACCGCCGCCGTCGCCAGCTCGTGTGGCTGGTCACCAGGACCCGCCGGACGTAGGCCGTGGGGTCGCCGGCGCGGGTGATCCGCCCCCAGTGCCGGTAGCTCTTCAGCAACGCCGTCTGCACCAGGTCCTCCGCGTGGCCTCGGTCCCCGGCCAGCAGGACGGCGAGCCGCAGCAGCGCTGCCTGCTCCCGGGACACGAAGTCCTCGAAGCTCAGCCCGTCCACCCGGTCTCCTCCCGCTGGTCGCTCACCCGTCTACACGCGGTGGGCGGCACGGCGAACCCACATGGGAGGTAACGAACCGGTCACGGTCCGGCCGGCGGTGACGTCCCCCCGCACCAACGTGCGTCCCCCCGCAGCAACACTCGTGCAGGGGGACGGGCTTTGATCAGGTGACCTGATCAAAGCCACGCACAGAGCCACCTCAGGCGGGTGGGAGGTCGAGCTCGGTGAGCGCGGTGGCGACGTCGTCCTCGCGGACGAAGTCCAGCGCGAGCAGCCGGTGCACCAGCACCCCGCGGCGGGTCAGCCGCAGGTCGGCGGGGCGCAGCCGGGGGCGCACGGCGCCGGGCCGGGCGGTGACGGGCGGCGGGTCGAGCAGACCGGCGCGCTGCAGATCGGCGAGGTCCTCCCGGGCACCCCACGCCGTCCAGGCGCGCGGCTCGTCCTCCAGCGACCCCATCGGCAGCGGCGCGCGGTCCCGCCGGCCGACCGCGGCGAGGAGCACCAGCTGCCGCCAGCTGCACGAGTCGGCCAGCTGCAGCGCCCGGGTGGCGAGCGAGGGGTCGATGTCGGGGGAGACGGCGGTCTCGGCGAGCAGGTAGCCCAGGTGCCGGACCTGCCGCTCCTCGGGGGTGCGGCGCGCGGACTGCAGCACCGACTCGGCCAGCCGTTCGGCGGCGGACCGGGTGGTGACGGTGGCGGCGAAGAAGCCGTCCCGGCGGACGTGCCGGCCCTGCTGCCCACGGGTCACCGCCAGCTCGGCGGCGAAGGCGAGAGCGGCACCGGCTCGGGCGCGTTCCCACAGCAGGGGCAGGTCGGCCGCGCCGGTGGCGGCGTCCCGCAGGCAGGCGGCCAGCCGGTCGTCGAGACGGACGGCGCCGGGCCCGTCGCCGAACAGCAGCGCCGCGACCGCGTGGCTCATCGAGCCGGCCACGAGCTCCCCGATCTCCACCAGCGACCGGGCGGGCGGCGTCTCGCCATCCAGGGAGTCCCTCACGCGGTGATCATCGCTGTCGGGCGCCGGCGGCGCACCTGCCGGAGGCGCTCGTCTCCCCACGCCGGGGCAGCGGGGGGGGGGGGGGGCGGGCCCCCCCCCCCCCCCCGCCCCCCCCCCCCCCCGCGGGGATATCCTGGCGCGCCCCCCGGTTGAGTAAAAAGTCAACCACACACAAAACAACT